>LR026962.1:368579-407343 GCA_900498215.1 uncultured Paludibacter sp.
CCGCTATCTGCAAGCATTATCGAACATAAATTACGTGTGGCTATTGTAGTAATTACCGAACCTCGAAAACCAAGTTTGTATAAATATGGGATTAATCCGGAATGATCAATGTGCGCGTGTGAAAGTATTACGTAATCAATGCTTTGCGCATCTACTTGCAAGTTTCTGTTAAGCGCATCGGTTTCCATCCCTTTTCCTTGAAACATTCCGCAATCCAATAGAATTTTTTTTCCATCATTGGTTGTAATGAGTGTTTTGCTTCCTGTAACTTCGCGCGCTGCGCCTATAAATCTGATTTTCATTTGTTTGGTTTTTGATTTAAAACTGTTTTTTTCTTACAAATAGAAACATTAAAATAACGAAGAAAGTTTGAGTTTATAAAATGTTTTTAGGATTTTTTTGAAGATACATAAGTAAAAGAGAGAATCTCGGATAAATTTTTGCATAAAAAATGTTTTTTTGGAGATTAATCATAACTTTGTATCGGGAAAGGATTTTTAACGTTAGTTTTTTTATGCAAAACCATACAGAAATAAAAATAGGTAGAAAAGATGTAATTTGGAATTATTTTGCCACCTTTTTGCAAATAGGATTGGGCGTTTTGCTTTATCCTGTTATTCTTCGAAAATTACCATCGGAAACGGTTGGTATTTGGTCTATTTTTGTTTCTATATCTTCTTTAGTTTCTTTACTCGATTTCGGATTCGATCCTTCTTTTACTCGAAATATCACTTATATATTTTCTGGTGTCAATAGATTGGAAAAGATTGGGATATCTGCCGATTATCAACATGGTAATATCAATTATGATTTATTGGGAAGTACAATTCGCGCTATGAGATGGTTCTATTTTCGTATTGCAATTCTTGCGTTTCTTTTGCTTATTTCCGTAGGTAGTATTTATATTTATCATATTTTAGAAAAAAAGTATACGGGAGATGTTTCTCAAATAGGAATTGCTTGGCTGATTTTTTGTTTAGTCAATGTTTATAATATCTATACGCTTTATTACGATTCGTTAGTGATGGGCTGTGGCAAAGTAAAGGAAAGCAGGCAAATAATTGTGGTAAGTCAATTTTTTTATTTAATTATTTCTATTGTTCTTTTATTTTTGGGTTTTGGATTAATTTCTATTGTTTCAGCACAGGCTGTTTCTGTTATTTTAAGAAGATTTTTATCTTATAGATTATTTTTTACTCCTCAATTAAAAGAAAAACTTTCAAAAGCCAACACGGAAAATTACAAAGAAATTATTAAAATAATATCGCCAAATTCTATAAAATTGGGTTTGACAAGCATTGGGGCTTTTTTAGTCTCACAATCATCTGTTATTATAGGCTCGTTGTATTTAACCCTTTCACAAATAGCTTCTTATGGTATTACAATGCAGATTGTAGGTATTGTTATTTCTCTTTCTTCTGTTTATTTTTCATCTTATGTACCAAAAATTTCGAATTTGAGGGTTCAAAATAATTTATTTCAAATAAAAAAAATATATATCAAATGTCTTTGGATTCTAATATTCACATTTTTGTTTTGTGGGATATTTATTATTTTATTTGGAGATTGGGCATTGATATTACTTAAATCAAAAACATTACTTTTAAACAGAAGTATGATCGCAGTCATTATGCTGATTGCTTTGTTGGAAAAGAATCATGCAGTCGCAGGTGGTTTTTTGCTTACTAAAAATGAAGTGCCATTTTTTAAAGCATCTTTGATTTCCGGAACNGCGACAGTGATAATATTATTTTTATTGATAGAAGTGTTTCAGCTTGGAATTTGGGGAATGATTTTGGCGCCAGGAATAGCNCAAATAATGTATCAAAACTGGAAGTGGCCTCTTGTTCTGATGAAGGAATTAAAAACACCTGATACTATAAATTCAATAAATTTATAAAATGGAAATACATAATAAATGAACAAGATAAAGACCATAAACGTATTTACCATTGGAGATTCATCCTTGTTAAACACATGGTCGAATATTCCTTATTTTCTAACAACAACGTTAGAAAGACAAGGATACATTATTAATCGGATTAATATTGAATCGAATCATATAATTCAAAAATTTTGGGATAAGATTATACTTCGAGTACTTGCAAAATTATTTAGAAATAATATATATTGGTATGATCGTACATTTTTATGTTATGTGGAAACTTTTATAAAAATATGGCGAGCAAATAAAAAATACAGAGATAATGATATAAATCTTTTTATTACTTACAGTTTTTACAATCCTTTTTCAAAAAAACCAAACGTACTTTTCAGTGATTGGGACTATGAAACAATGATAAAAGACAAACGACAAAGAGATCCATATTTTTTTGAGAAATGGTCAATAATGCGGCAAAGAAAAGTAATTAAAAAAGCAGATTTAATAATTTCATTATTTCCTAATGCTGCTGAGGAAATGAAACTTCGCTATAACAAGTCCAATATAATTTGTTTGGATAAAAATGTGGTAAATGTCTTTTTTGATAAAGAAATAGATGAAAAGAACATAATTGAGAAAAAACAAAATTCCTATAAACTACTTTTTATTGGCACCTTAAAATATTTAGAAAGTGCTAAATTGCTAATTAAAGTGTATAAGGATTTGAAAAATTTTTATCCTTTATTAGAATTGGTAATTATTGGAATTGAAGAAAAGCAACTTCCTAAATTGCCCGGTGGAGTTGTATGTTATGGTTACTTGAATAAAGGGAATTCGCGAGATAATGAAATTTATTATAAAGAGTTAATAAGCGCCAAATTATTCATAAACCCAACTCCGGTGTGGGCAGGATATTCATCAACAATTGAAGCTATGTTTTTTTATACTCCTGTCATTGTATCGCCTTACACTGATTTTGTAAAAGAATTTGGAAGAAGGATCGACTTTGGTATGTATTGCGAAGATTTTAATATAAGTAGTTTGAAACACTGTATTAAACAAGTATTGGACAAAGATAATTACGAGCAGATGTGTGTAAATGCAAGAAATAGAGTAAAAGATTATACTTGGGATAGTTATGTTAAAAAACTAATGATTAAGATTCAAAATATTTGAATAAGGAAAAAACAAGAAAATAACTTTACAAAAAGTTCTCTTCTTTTCTTTATATGTGGTTTAAATTTAATGTATTTCTATATTTTCAAACAATTTTCATATACTTTTACTATTTTTTTACCCACATTTTTATAACTGAATAAATCTTTTGAATTGTTTTGAATTTCTTTATTATTGTAATTAGGCAGATTATTAAGCACTTTATTTAAAGTTTGTGTTAAAGCTTTTTCATCTCCAATCTCAATCAATTTTCCGTTAATTTCATTAATAACTTCCGGTGCTATTCCTACTTTAGTACTTATTACAGGAACTCCACTCACTAAACTTTCTGCAATTACCACTCCGGCTGTCTCATAATTAGAAAACAACACAAAAACATCCGATTTTCTGAACCATTCGGCAACTTCTTTTGGTGTTTTTTCACCTAAAAAAAGAACTGTGTCTTTTGGAATTTTTAATGTCTCACAATAGGATCTTGTTTGAACGTAATCTTTTCCGGTGCCGATTATTACCAATTCAAAGTCATTTCTTAAGGTTGATAAGTTTTTTATTGAACAAAGCATACCGTTAACGTTTTTTGCTGCCTCATCGAAACACGAAATATGCAAAATTCTCTTTTTCTGTTTTTGCGTGGACAACTTATCCTGATAAAAAAAATCATCAACCACATTATTTATAACCAAGTAATTATCGTTTTTTAAACCGTTCTCAATCATTCCATTTTTTAAAATGTTGGAAACGGGCATAATAGCTGACGCATTTTTAGTTATTATTTTAGTAATAAACTTGTCGAATTTATTACTAAACGTATTATTTGTTGTCAAATATCTCGACCAATGTTCGGTTATTACATACGGAATGTTGTGGAAAAGTTTATAAAAATATGCAATTAACCCCGATATTATAATAGTGTGTAAATGAATTATTTCGATTTTCCATCCAGTTTTTTTTATCGCTTTTAATCCTTTCTGATAGGCCCAAAAATAATTTATTGTTTTTTTTATTTTTGCTAAAAAAGTTTTTTCAGAAAAAGGATAATAAACTCGATATTCCTGAATGTTATTATGTTGATTTACAGTTATCTCATTTTTTTTTATTTTATCATCGGCGTGAACATAAAGTACTTTTACGTCGGCATACAAACTTACAGCTTCGGCGTGCTTTTGCACAAAAAGTCCCGCCATTGAATCATAGCGATGCGGATACCAAGCGGATATAAAAAGCACATTCATTTATTTGCGAATTAAAAATTTAGGTCTGAACCTCTTAATTGAATAATACGATACAGGTTTTGCTCCAAAACCTTCATAAAATCGCGCCACTCCTTTAATTCTTGAACCTTCAAAATCAAGAATTTTGTCGGTATNAGCATATTTTTTTATAATTTCATTTACTAAAAAAAACATAGCCGATTTTTCTTTTCCTTCGGCGTTGGAAGAGGGTAAAAGGTAAATCATTCTATTGCCGGAAATAAATAACCCCAGCGATGCAATAAGTTTCCCTTCTAAAGTTTTCACCCCTTGCAATAATACTAATTTTCTCTCGAAAGCATCAATAACAAGCGTTTTAGTCTTATTTTTATCCGGTAAACTGTATGTTTTTTCTTCGTTGAAAAAAAAATGTAAAAAATTTTGAGGACTTAAACTCCAATCGACTTGTAGATTCTGTTTTTCAGCTTTTTTTATATTACGTTGCGTATTTACAGAGAAATTTTCCAATAATCTTTCGTAGCTTACATTTAAATTCAATAATAAATTTGGAAGTTTTTTTGAGTTTTCAATGTGATTTTTTTCATTCAAGTTTAGTTCGTAACTGAAATAAGGTATGGATTTTACAAATTCTTTTACAATTTNTTCCGTGATCGGTTTTGATGAAAAAACACCAAGTTGCTGTGTCAGAATNGGTTGCACTAAATACTTAAATTTATACTTCTTTTTTACCGGAAGAGGCATCACATATTCAAAATCGTCGCTCACAAGCGCTTCCCAATTAGGAGAAATATTATCCAAAAACCAAGATTGGNCATAGATCATTTTATTTTGAGAATTTAAGATAATTTTATCCCAAAGTTGATAATCAATTTCGTTATGTTTCAAGTGACGAATTTTCATCATATTCTTATTAATTGTAGCAAAAGTACGTTATTTTATCCAAAAAGACAATGTATGAGAAATAAATAAGTAAAGAATTTATTTTTTGTATATCTTATTTTTTTATTATTTTTGAACTTTCTTTTTAAAACCGAAAAAATAATTTAAAAGATCAATATATGAGTAGAGATTCAGTACCTGCAAATAACGGGAATGTTCACAATATTATCACGTCCGGAACAAAAATAATAGGAAAAATTAATTCCGATTCNGATTTNAGATTGGATGGAGAAATAGAAGGAGATATTGTTTGTAAAGGAAAAGTAGTTATTGGTCAAAAAGGATATTTAAAAGGTTCTATAACTTGTGTAAGTGCAGAAATAATGGGAACTGTNACGGGAAATCTGCAAGTAAANGACACGTTAACTTTACGATCTTCAGGAAGTATAAGCGGAGACGTCTCCACCAAATCGTTGGTAGTAGAACCGAATGCCGTTTTCAACGGAACGTGCTCGATGAAAGATATGGTAAACGTTCCTAAAACAACTCAAATAAAGGAATAAATAACAATTGTTGGGAGCTTTTCTCAACAATTTTAGTTTTATATAATATGACAAAATTCCAGCATAAATCATATAAAGCATTTCTTGTAGAAGAAGAAAACGGAGAATATGTGCGTGGAGTTAAAATGTTAAANACGTTGAATCTTCCTGAAAATGAGGTTATTATAAGAGTNTNTTANTCTTCGTTAAATTATAAAGATGCGCTTTCCGCCATTGGTAACAAAGGCGTTACTAAAAAATATCCACATACACCCGGAATTGATGCGGCAGGAATAGTGGAATATTCCAAAAGCAGATTNATAAAAAAAGGAGAAAAAGTTATTGTAACCGGATATGATTTAGGAATGAATACCGCCGGTGGATTTTCCGAATATATTTCAGTGCCTGCAGATTGGGTGGTAAAATTACCTCGAGATCTTTCTCTTCAAGAAGCAATGATTATAGGAACGGCAGGGTTTACTGCAGGAATTTCTGTTACACGTCTTATTGAGTTGGTAAAACCAACCGATGGAAAAATAATTGTTACAGGTGCAACAGGCGGCGTAGGTTCCGTGGCTGTGAATATTCTTTCCAAATTGGGTTATTATGTGGTTGCCGTATCAGGAAAACAAGCCGAATATAATTATTTGGAAAGTTTGGGAGCCAAGGAAATAATCGATAGAGACAATTTTCTACGGTTAGAAAATAAACCGGTACTTTCTGCTCAATTTGCAGGTGGTATCGATACGGTTGGAGGAAAATTTTTAGAAAATATTCTGAAAACTTTACAAGGTTTAGGAGCTGTAACTACCTGTGGAAGTGTTGCTTCTACCGAATTGAATATGACGGTTTTTCCCTTTATTTTACGCGGAATTTCGCTTATAGGTATTTCTTCTCAAAATTATCCGATGAGTTTACGTAAAGTCCTTTGGAAAAAACTTGCTCAAAATTGGAAACCAATGGATTTAATGGATATTTACAAAGAAATAACCATGGAAGAATTAGACGAAAATATCAATTTAATTTTGCAAGGAAAATTAAAGGGAAGAACTATTATCAATCTTATAGATTAGAAAAATTGATTTTCGGATTTTTAACGCTCAAAATTGCATTGAAAGAGAAAAAAAAGTGCAAATTTGCAAATTCTTTTTGCTCTAGTTATTAAACTCACTTTTAAAATTCATAAAACCAAATATTTATGTGCGGAATTGTTGGATACATTGGAAATAAAGAAGCATATCCTATTCTGATTAAAGGATTACAACGACTGGAATATCGTGGCTATGACAGTGCCGGCATTGCTATAGTAGATAATGATAGACTGAAAGTTTATAAAGCCAAAGGTAAAGTTGCTGATTTAATTGAATTTGCACAGCAAAAAAATATTGAGGGAACTGTAGGAATTGCTCATACTCGTTGGGCTACACATGGAGAACCAAATCAAATAAATGCGCATCCTCATTATTCCCAGTCGGAAGAGTTAGCCATTATACATAATGGTATTATAGAAAACTATGCCGTATTAAAACAAGGTTTAACGGAACACGGATATACATTTCAGAGCGAAACAGATACTGAAGTACTTGTACAACTTATAGAGTACATAAAAAAATCAAATAACATTGATTTGCCCACAGCCGTACAACTCGCTCTTAATGAGGTAATTGGCGCTTATGCTATTGCTGTAATAGAAAAAGGAAATTCCGATTTAATTGTTGCAGCACGCAAAGGAAGTCCGCTCGTAGTAGGAATTGGAGAAGGAGAATATTTTCTTGCTTCAGATGCAACACCAATTGTAGAATACACTGATAAAGTAGTTTATGTGGGTGATGAAGAAATTGTTACAATTCGCAGAAATGAACCATTGAGAATAAAAACAATTGGAAATATAGAAAAAACGCCGGAAATTAATAAGTTAGAATTAACGTTAAGTCAGTTAGAAAAAGGCGGATATCCGCATTTTATGCTGAAAGAAATTTTTGAGCAGCCAAAAACGTTAGCAGACAGTATGCGCGGACGTGTAAATGTGGATTTTAATAACATCACACTTGCCGGCTTTATCGATAATAAGGACAAATTTCTAAATGCAAAACGTATTATCATTACTGCCTGTGGAACATCTTGGCATTCGGCGTTGATTGGGAAATATGCAATGGAAGAATTTGCGCGTATTCCGGTAGAAGTAGAATACTCTTCAGAATTTAGATATAGGAATCCCATTATAAATTCCGAAGATATTGTAATTGCTATTTCACAATCGGGCGAAACTGCTGATACATTGGCTGCTATTGAACTCGCAAAACAACATGGAGCTTTTATTTTTGGTATTTGTAATGTGGTTGGTTCGTCCATTCCAAGAAATACTCATTCAGGATGTTACACCCACGTGGGACCTGAAATTGGAGTAGCTTCTACTAAAGCATTTACAGCGCAAGTAACGGTTTTAACTATGCTTGCAATGCTTATGGGTAAGGAAAAAGGAATTCTTTCCAACGATTATTACTTAAAACTAATCAATGAACTAAGTATAATTCCTGAAAAAATTGATGAAATTCTGAAGAAGAATGAACAAATAGAAGATCTTTCAAGAATATTTACTTATGCTCAAAACTTCATTTATTTAGGACGAGGTTATAATTTTCCTGTGGCATTAGAAGGAGCATTAAAATTGAAAGAAATTTCATACATTCATGCAGAAGGTTATCCGGCAGCAGAAATGAAACACGGACCAATTGCATTAATAAGCCATGAAATGCCTGTAGTTGTGATTGCAACTCAATCAAGCACTTATGAGAAAGTAATCAGTAATATTCAAGAAATCAAAGCTCGTAAGGGAAAAATAATCTCAATAGTTACCGAAGGAGATGAAGTTGTAAAAAAACTTTCGGATTATTCTATTTCAATACCTGAAACAGAAGAATGCTTATCACCGCTATTAGCAGTGATTCCGCTTCAGCTCCTTGCATATCATATAGCAGTAGTGAAAGGTTGTGATGTAGATCAGCCGCGAAATTTGGCAAAATCAGTAACAGTTGAATAATTTAGTTTCGAGTCCTAAGTTTTTGAAATAAATTATCTGAAATCTGATGTNTATAGTCTGACATCTAATAAAAAGCACTTTACAAACCCCAAAATAAAAACATTTATGTGCGGAATTGCAATGATTCGGCTTTTGAAGCCATTGGAATATTACCAACAAAAATATGGCACCTGGCAATATGGACTTCAGAAAATGTATCTTTTAATGGAAAAACAGCACAATCGCGGACAAGAAGGCGCCGGAATTGCTGCTGTGAAATTAGATATGCCGGCAGGAGAAGAATACATCTGGCGCGAGCGTGAAGATGGGAAAAATGCTATTCAGCAAATTTTTGAAAATATAAATAGAAAGCTCGAAATTTATAATGGAGACGTCGAAGATGTTAATTTCGCGAAAGAAAATTTACCATTCGCAGGAGAATTATATCTCGGACATCTTCGTTACAGCACCACAGGAAGGAGTGGGGTTTCTTATGTGCATCCTTTTCTTCGCCGTCATAATTGGAAATCTCGTACCTTATTACTTGCCGGTAATTTTAATCTCACCAATGTAGATGAGTTATTTGAAAGATTGACAAATCAAGGTCAACATCCACGCGATAAAGCTGATACTTTCCTAATGCTCGAATCACTTGGAAATAAGTTGGATAACGAAGTACAAGCAGAATACGAACAAATTAAACAGCGTTACACAAACGATATTGTTATTACACAAAAAATTGAAGAACAACTCGACATCCCTGCTTTTATACGTAAGTCTGAAAAATATTGGGATGGAGGTTATGTGATTTGTGGAATGCTTGGACACGGCGATTCTTTTGTTTTTCGTGATCCAAAAGGCATTAGAAACGGTTTTTATTATGCAGATGATGAAATAGTTGTAGTAGCATCTGAACGACCTGTAATTCAAACGGCAATGGATGTAAAAGAAGAACAGATTAAAGAGTTAGAACCGGGGAAAGTGATGGTTATTAAAAAAGATGGGAAAATCTATTTTGATACCATCCGTATTGCTTCGGACGAAATCACTCCTTGTTCTTTTGAGCGTATATATTTTTCACGCGGTAGCGATTTGGATATTTACCATGAACGTAAAAAACTGGGAGAATCATTAGCAAAACCTATTCTTGATGCTATTGAAAACGATGTGGAAAATTCCGTGTTTTCTTTTATTCCAAATACGGCGGAAGTTGCTTTTTACGGTATGACGCAGGGAATTAAAAAAGTTACCGGAATAGAACCTCACATTGAAAAAGTGTTGATAAAAGATATCAAACTGCGTACATTTATATCACAAAATAAAGAACGGAACGATTTAGCCGCACACGTTTACGATGTTACTTGGGGTTCACTTCGTAGAAATAAGCAAGACAATCTAATTGCTATTGACGATTCTATTGTACGCGGAACTACATTGAAACAGAGTATCTTAAAGATAATGAGCCGATTGGAACCCAAAAAAATTATTATTGTTTCCTCCTCTCCGCAAGTGCGNTATCCTGATTATTATGGCATTGATATGGCAAAAATGAGTGAGTTTGCTGCTTTTCGTGCTGCTATTGCTTTATTGAAAGAAACAGGAAAACAACATATTATTGATGAGGTGTATGAAAAATCTAAAGCACAAGAGAATTTGCCAAAGGAAGAGATAGTAAATTATGTAAAAGATATTTATAAACCATTTACACAAAAAGAAATTTCGCAACAAATAGCAAAAATGCTTACTCCAAAAGAAGTGGATTGTCCTGTAGAATTGGTTTATCAAACCATTGAAGGATTACATTTGGCATGTCCAAACCATAAAGGGGACTGGTATTTTACAGGAAATTATCCTACTCCGGGTGGTAATCGTTTAGTGAATAAAGCATTTATAAATTATTACGAAGGCAAAGAGCAATGATAGAAATTATTCCGGCTATTGATATTATTGANGGTAAATGTGTGCGACTANCACAAGGGGACTATGCACAAAAAACTGTGTACAACGAAAATCCGTTGGAAATTGCTAAAATATTTGCCGATGCAGGAATNAAACGTCTTCACTTGGTCGATTTGGANGGAGCAAAAGCGCAACACATTGTTAATTATCGTGTTTTGGAAAATATTACATCAAAAACTAATTTANTTGTAGATTTTGGAGGNGGTNTAAAATCGGATATAGATTTGCGTATTGCTTTTGAGTGTGGCGCAGCAATGATTACCGGAGGAAGNATTGCNGTAAAAAATCCTGAGGTTTTTANNGGTTGGATTGAAAAATACGGAAGCGAGAAGTTGATTTTGGGCGCTGATGTAAAAGATGAAAAAATTGCTGTTTCAGGATGGACTGAAAACACTGATATAGAGCTAATTCCATTTATTAAAAATTACATCTACAAAGGAATTGATAAAGTAATTTGTACCGATATAAATAAAGATGGGATGCTCGAAGGGACTTCTATTTTGCTNTACGAGAAGATTCTTCGCAANTTTCCGGAGCTTTATTTAATAGCCAGCGGCGGCGTAAGTTCCATTCAAGATATCTATGCTTTGGAAGAGGCAAAAATTCCTGCCGTTATTTTTGGGAAAGCATTCTACGAAGGAAAAATTAAGTTGAAAGAATTGGAAAATTTTTTGATTTGAATCCTCCCAATTGGAAATCCGAAATAAATACTTATTTTTGTATTAAAATTGATATTTTTTACGTTTAATATCAAAAAATAATTTATTCTTTTAATTTATGTCTTAAAAAGACATCTTTATAATGAAAATATATGCTTAAAGAAATTTTATCTATTACCGGAAAATCCGGACTGTACAAACTTGTATCACAAGGTAAAAATATGTTGATTGTAGAATCGTTGATAGATGGAAGTCGTATTCCGGCTTTTGCAAAGGATAAAGCTGTTTCACTTGGCGACATTGCAATTTTTACGGATACGGAAGAAGTTCCACTGGGAGAAGTCTTGGAAAAAATAAAAGAAAAAGAGAAAGGCGAAAAATGTTCCATTAATCCTAAATCAGATAATGATATCCTGCGTAAATATTTAGGAGAAGTTTTGCCGGATTTCGATCGGGATAGAGTTTATCCAAGCGACATTCGAAAATTGTTGAATTGGTATAATATTTTAACCGATGCTAAAATGACTGATTTTGTTGTCAAGGAAGAAGAACAAGAAAAAACNGAAGAAAAACCGGAAGGAAAAGAAGAAATAAAAGAAAAGAAAAAAGCATCGGTAACTTCTACAGCTAAAAAAACAACGGCTCATCAAAATGTAAAAACTACTCAAAGTAAAGCAGCAACTACTACCAGAACAAATCGTTCAAACAGGGGAGTATAAAAAATAATGAAGGTTAAAGGCATCACAACACTCATAGAAGAACAAGCTCCTGTTGCATTGCAGGAAGATTACGATAATGCCGGATTGGCTGTTGGAAGTTATTCTATGGAAGTGAGTGGTGTTTTGCTTTGTATTGATGTTACTGAAGAAGTAATTNACGAAGCTATTGAGAACAAACTTAATTTAATAATTTCGCATCATCCTCTTATTTTCAAGGGATTAAANCAACTTACCGGAAAAAACGAAATACAACGTTGTGTAGAGAAAGCAATCAAAAATGATATTGCTATTTATGCTGCTCATACTAATTTGGATAACGTTCTGAATGGTGTAAACGGTAAAATTGCTGAAAAACTTGGATTGAAAAACATTCAAATTCTCGCACCAAAAGAAAATATTTTAGTAAAACTGATAACATTTGTGCCTGTAAATCAATCAGAAAATGTGCGCAAAGCGCTGTTTCAGGCAGGAGCGGGACATATTGGAAATTATGATGAATGCAGTTTTAATGTAGAAGGTTACGGTACTTTCAAAGCCGGTAACAATACAAATCCTTTTGTAGGAGAAATTGATAAACAACACTCGGAACCTGAAACACGCATAGAAGTTATTCTTCCAAGATATCTGATAAATAATGTGTTAAAAGTATTGATTGACACACATCCTTACGAAGAACCCGCTTATGATATTGTACCGTTATTAAATACTTGGAATACAACCGGGGCAGGCATTGTAGGAGAGTTGGAACAGGAAATGGATGAAATGGATTTTTTACATCGTTTGAAAGATGTTTTCCATCTTAAAACACTGAAATATACATCTTTACTTGGGGAAAAAATAAAAAAAGCAGCTGTTTGCGGCGGTTCCGGAAGTGAATTTTTGAATGAGGCAATTTCTGCCGGAGCGGATGTTTTTATCTCAGCAGATTTTAAATACCACCAGTATTTTGAAGCAAAAAATAGAATTTTAATTGCAGATATTGGACATTTTGAAAGCGAACAATTCACAAAAGATGTTTTTTATGAGATAATTACAAAAAAAATTCCTAACTTTGCAGTCCGAATTTCAAAAGTAAATACCAATCCGATAAAATATTTATAAAAATTATGGCTACCGAAGCAAAAATTGAAAAAGATATTACGGTTGAAGATAAGCTGAAAGCGTTATACGAACTTCAAACAGTGATGTCAAAAATTGATGAAATTAAAATTCTCCGTGGCGATCTTCCTTTAGAAGTGCAAGATATGGAAGACGAAATCATTGGATTAAATACACGTATGGAGAATTTAAAAAATGAAATTGAAGAACTAAATACGTTGATTGCTGGGAAAAAAATAGAAATTGAAGAAGCTAAGATAAAAATTGAACGCTATAAAGAGCAGCAAAATAATGTAAAAAATAGTCGCGAATACGATAATTTATCAAAAGAAATTGAATATCAGACGCTTGAAATAGAACTATGTGAAAAAAGAATTCGCGAATATACCGCTGCACTCGAAAATAAGAAAAACGAACAAGAAAATTCAACGGCTCAATTAGCAGAAAGGAATCTTGACGTAGAACAGAAAAGAGGAGAGTTGGACGAAATTATTTCGGAGACAAAACAAGAAGAAGAAAAATTACGTGAAAAAGCAAAAAATATCGAAAGTGTAATAGAATCACGTTTNGTAACAGCTTTCAAGCGTATTCGTAAAAATGCTCGAAANGGTTTGGCTGTTGTTTCNGTNCAGCGNGANGCCTGTGGCGGTTGTTTCAATAAAATTCCCGCACAACGTCAATTGGATATTCGCTTAAGAAAGAAAATTATTGTTTGTGAATATTGCGGAAGAATCTTAGTAGATCCGGAACTAGCCCAAGAAGAAATATCAAAATAAATTTTTAATAAAAAAATAGGAGAGCTGAAAGGTAAAATTACTTTTCAGCTTTTTTTATGCTTAAAAATGCCTTTGTTTTGTACTAAAATCATACATTATATAAATATTTAATTCTCAGCGATTGAATTTTTACGTAAATTATTGATACTTAAAAATATATATTCATTCTAGGTGAATACAAATTTATCTAAAATAGCAAAATTGATATAATTTATAAAAATAATAAATTTTCACACATTTTTTAAAGGGAAGTTTATTGCGATTTATAACATTTAAGCATATATTTTTATTGTTTGTGTCCATAATTTACATTTGTAAAAATAAACAAACAAAATCAGAGTAAGAGTAAATATATTTTTGTAAAATAAATACTTACACACCATTTGTATTTAAATATATTTTNTATAATAATTTATATATGTATATCGAGTTACATTTGTAATTAATTCTATTTGTATTTATTTTATAAATAATTTAATTTCATATAAGTATTTATAAACCAGTTATTTATAGTATTAATATAATATTTTAATTTATATTTATACGAATTATTTAATTTAATGGCATATTTTATTGAATATATACTATTCGTTTAATTTATTATATTGAAATATAAATAGATATAGTAAAAATATAAATAATAAATAGACATAAATAAACTTAAGCTTTTTTGTTTAATTAATTGTTTTTCAGAATTTAGTCTACTTTAGATTAATTTACTTTATATAAACAGATAAATATACAAATATACATTTATCGTCATCTATTTTACTTTTGTAAATAGTTTGCATTTGTAAAACATTTTACATATCTTTGTTCCTAAATATAAATGTAAATAATGTAAACATTTGTAGAAAATGGAAGCACAAATATCATCAGAAAGAGAGCGCATTGAACAATTAATGTTGTCAGAAGGATTAAATTCTATTCAGTTTGCTACAGAAACGGGAATTAAAAGCGCTACACTCTCTCATATTCTAAATGGGAGAAATAATCCAAGTTTGGAAGTAATGAAAAAAATACTTGATAGATACAGAACTGTGAGCTCAGACTGGCTTTTTTTAGGTATAGGACAAATGTATCGTCAAAAATCGCAACCACAAACGCTCTCGTTATTTGAAAATTCTGATGAAAATAACAGAAAATCAGATAATTATACCGAAAAAAACACAGAAAAAAGTACATCTGAAAAATTAAGCATCCAGCAAAATAAACCACTTGAGCAAGAAAATATTTCATTATCTAATATTTTGCAAGTAGAAAAATCAAAATCAATAGCAAAAATTATTGTTTATTATACTGATAATACTTTTCAGGAATTTTTCTCAAAATAAATTTTGAGTTCAAATGTCTTTTCTTTGTTTTTGCTCATTATTCTTTTTTGTATAACTTTGTGCATAGTTTACACACATTGCAACAAACGCCATCAGAAAATGAGGAAATACATTAAAGACCTGATAATTAAAGAAAATAAGCAATTAAATTATCAATATTTTTTGCTGAAACTTACTTCCAATGAAAAATTACCGGAAATAGAACCCGGTCAATTTGCTCAAATTAAAGTGGAAGGCTCTCCCACAACTTTTCTTCGCCGTCCTATTTCCATTAATTTTGTTGATTATGATAGCAATGAACTCTGGTTATTAATTCAGGTNGTAGGNGACGGAACACGTACATTAAGCAATTTGAAAGCCGGAGACACATTAAATTTAATTTTTCCATTAGGAAATACTTTTACACTCCCGAAAGATAAAGATGCTAACGTATTATTAATTGGCGGAGGTGTTGGAATAGCTCCATTATTAATGTACGGCGAAAAATTATACCGTTTAGGCTATAAATGTAATTTCCTTTTGGGAGCGCGTTCCAAAACAGATTTACTCCAACTGGATGATTTTTTACGTTACGGAACAGTTTTTACAACCACGGAAGATGGTTCGTATGGAGAAAAAGGTTTTGTAACGCATCATTCGCTCTTAAATGCCTCAAATTTCGATTATATTTATACTTGTGGTCCAACTCCAATGATGAAAGCTGTAAGTCGCTACGCGCAGGAAAAAGGCATATTTTGCGAAGTATCATTGGAAAACGTGATGGGATGTGGTATAGGAGCGTGTTTATGTTGTGTTACCGCTACTACCGAAGGCAATGTATGTGTATGTACTGAAGGTCCTATTTTTAATATTACAAAATTAAAATGGCAAATTTAATCACTAACCTAAATAAAATCCAGTTGAAAAATCCGGTAATGACAGCATCGGGTACCTTTGGCTATGGCACAGAGTATACTGATTTTATGGATTTGTCGAGAATAGGAGGTGTAATTGTAAAAGGAACTACCCTTCGCAATAGGGATGGAAACGATTATCCACGTATGGCAGAAACGCCCTCAGGTATGCTGAATGCTGTTGGATTACAAAATAAAGGGGTAGATTACTTTGTAAAAAACATTTATCCTACTCTAAAAGANATAGATACAAATATACTTGTAAATGTGTCGGGNTCTACNGTGGAAGATTATATAAAAACAGCTGAAATTATCAATGATTTGGATGGAATTCCCGGTATTGAACTTAATATATCGTGCCCGAATGTGAAAGAAGGCGGAATGGCTTTTGGAGTTTCTTGTACTGCCGCTTCACAAGTTGTACGTGAGGTAAGAAAAGTATATCATAAAGAATTGATGGTAAAACTTTCGCCAAATGTAACTGATATAACTGAAATAGCTAAAGCCGTAGAAGATACCGGTGCAGATTCTTTGTCAGTAATTAACACATTACTTGGAATGGCTATTGATGCAAAAACACGCAAACCGGTTTTGTCTACCGTAACGGGAGGTTTGTCGGGACCGGCAATAAAACCTGTAGCTTTGCGCATGGTTTGGCAAGTATCAAAAGCGGTAAAAATACCTGTAATTGGACTGGGAGGAATTATGAACGCCACTGATGCTATTGAATTTATGCTGGCAGGCGCAACTGCAATTCAAGTAGGAACAGCCAATTTTATCGATCCTGCCATATCAGAAAAAATTGTGGACGGAATAAATGATTATTTAGATAAAAATGGATTTTTATCAGCNAAAGATATTGTGGGAGCATTAGAATATTGAATTTAAGAATGAAAAACATAATTATTTCCATATTATTTCTTTTGATTTTATTAATTAGTTGCCAGTTTTCAGGAAAAAAGGAAAAAAAAGAAAATAAAACAGAAACGAAATCCCAAAAACCTGAAAACAAGCCGTTAATATTGATTTTTGCAGGTGATGTGATGAATCATATACCGCAAGCAAGGGCGGCTTATGTTACCGATTCNAGCGCTTACGACTATAAACCTTGTTTTCAATTTATTCGACCATACATAGAAACTGCCGATATTGCNTTTTGTAACTTGGAACTTCCATTGGCNGGAAAACCTTATTCNGGNTATCCTCGATTTTCAGCTCCGGATGAAATACTTGATGCTTTAAAATGGACTGGATTTAATGTTATTCAAACAGCAAATAACCACATAATGGATAGGGGAAATTACGGTAATAAAAGAACAATAGAACAAATCAGGGAACGAAATTTGAAATTTGTAGGCAGTTATACAAGTAACCAACAAAAAGACAGTGTTTATCCTTTAATGATAAATAAAAACAATGTTCGAATTGCAATACTCAATTATACTTACGGATTAAATTTATATGCGCAAAAGCCAAGTCGGGTTAATATTTTGGATAGTTTTTTGGTTAAAAAAGATATTGAAAAGGCAAAATCGGAGTTGGCTGATTTTATTATTGCTACTGTACATTGGGGAAACGAATATGAATTAAATAATAATGCTGTACAAAAAAAATGGGCTGATTTTTTTATTAAAAATGGGGTCGATTTAATTGTTGGAAGCCATCCGCATGTAGTTCAAAATTTTGATATAAAACAATTTAACGGAAAGAACATACCCATCTTTTATTCNCTGGGAAATGTTACTTCCAATCAGCGTGGAAGAAACCAAAATGGAGGAATTTTAGCTCGCGTAGAAATAGATGCAAGTCATAAAGTAGTGAAAAATGTATCTTATTTATCTTTCTATTTGTTAAAAGGTGTTCTCAACAAAAAGTTNCAATATTACTTACTTCCAACCGATGAATATATTATCAATCACTCACTTTATCCAATTGCAAAACAAGACAGTACACAANTNATGTTTTTTCACGAACAAACAAAGAAAACATTACAAGATATTCCTTCTTATTACGAGAGATTATGACCGTTGAACAAGTAATTGAAGAATTAAAACAAATTTCATCTTTGGAACATCTTCAAAAACTATCTCATTTTGGGATTGAAGACAGTAAAGCATTAGGAGTGAAAATTCCCGATTTAAGATTACTTGCAAAAAAGATTGGTAAAAATCATTTACTCGCTTTGGAACTTTGGAAAACCGATGTTCATGAGGCACATTTATTGGCTTCGATGATTGCCGACGCAAATTCAATATCCGAAAAAGATTTCGATTGGATTGTAGATACATTTGACTCCTGGGATAAATGCGACTGTACCTGTGATTTGCTTGTAGAAACTCCATTCGCAGAAGATAAAATGTATCAATATGCTGATAATGAATGTGTTTTTGTGAAAAGAACTTCTTTTGTGTTAATGTGTTACTTTGCCGTGCATAAAAAGAAAAAACCGGATGATTTTTTCTATCCGTTATTGAATTTAATTGAGCGTGAAGCGTGGGACGAGCGTAATTTTGTACGAAAAGCAGTAAATTGGGCTTTACGTCAGATTGGAAAACGAAACGAATATTTACGATTAAAAGCAATTGAAACTGCCGAAAGAATTTTGAAACAAGAGACCAAATCTGCTCGTTGGATAGCAAATGATGCTTTACGGGAACTTAGAAATGAAAAAGTGATAGCAAGAGTGAGGAAAAAAACTTTTAATTCATAAAGGGAGAAGTTGATCAGTATTTATTTTCTTAAGAAATTAAAGTATAAAATTCTTCATACGATGGAATTCCGTTAAAAAACTCATATTGAGCATTTTCCGTGTTTACACGACAAAAATAATGTACCATTCCATTGCTCACTATAAAATATTTTACATTCAATTTAGAATTATACACTGCAACCTGATCGAAAACGGATTGTGTGATTTCCACGTTGGGCGCTTTGAACTCCAAAATAATACTCGGATTTCCTTGAATATCATAAAATACAGCATCACATCGCTTTTTCATTGTATTTACCGTCAGCTGTGTTTCTACCGCCATTAGTGCTTTAGAAAATCCTTTTTCCTGAGCAAGAAATTCTAAAAAGTTTTGCCTAACCCACTCTTCTGGAGTAAGTTTTACATATCTTTTACGGAATGTATCAAGTATTAAATTAGATTTTTTGTCTTGTTTAATACGAAATTGATATGCAGGTAGGTTAAGTTGAAACATTTTTTGTAACTTTGTAAATGATTTGCTCCCTAATCCCCTAAATGGGGAACTTGAATGGCATCAAGAAATTATTTTATAGTTTTTTATAAAGACGAAATTAGTAAGAAATTATAATATATCGAAATAATAAACAAACAAAATCTCAAAAATATGTTCGCTATAATTTCCTCTTTAGGAGGTTAGAGGACAGAATTATTTTATTTATGAAGACAAAAGAAGAAATTGTTCACGATTGGTTGCCAAGATACACCAAGCGTCCATTGGAAGATTTTACCAAGTATATTTTACTCACCAATTTTTCATTTTACGTAGAACTTTTTGCGCAGTGGTTTAATGTTCCTGTGTTAGGGCGTGATGGAAATATGATAAATGCATCGGCAAATGGAATAACAATCATCAATTTTGGTATGGGAAGNCCGAACGCTGCGATAATTATGGATATTCTTTCTGCAATTCATCCGCGAGCGGTATTGTTTTTAGGAAAATGCGGAGGTTTACGTGCCGATAAAAACAAGATTGGCGATTATATTCTGCCAAGTGCAGCCATCAGAGGAGAAGGAACTTCCAACGATTATTTTCCACCCGAAATTCCCGCTTTACCTGCATTTAATTTACAACGTGCGGTTTCATCCAATATCCGTGACTTTGGAAAAGATTATTGGACAGGAACAGTTTACACTACCAACCGCCGCGTATGGGAACACGATGAAAAATTCAAGGAATATGTGCGTACAACGCGTGCAATGGCGATTGATATGGAAACGGCAACACTTTTTAGCGTAGGGTTTTATAACGGAATTCCTACCGGAGCATTGTTGCTGATTTCTGAT
This sequence comes from uncultured Paludibacter sp., assembly GCA_900498215.1. Classification (GTDB taxonomy): domain Bacteria; phylum Bacteroidota; class Bacteroidia; order Bacteroidales; family Paludibacteraceae; genus UPXZ01. Next base: position 388,760 of record LR026962.1, read on the forward strand.
ATGCCTTTGATGGACGACGGAATAAAAACCACCGAAAGCGATAAAAAAGTAACCGCCAATTTTGTTGAAGAACATCTGCAAATTGGCGTAAAATCATTGTCTTCGCTGATTAATAACAGTAGAACAATTAAACATTTAAGGTTTGAGTAAAAATTTATGATCATTGCTCAAGACGGAGACGTAATTTTGCGGGAATTGGAGGAAGAAGATTTACCAAAAATTGCCGAATATGCTAACAATGAAAAAGTGAGTATTAATCTTCGTGACGCTTTTCCAAATCCTTACAGTTTTGACGATACAAAAAGATTTTATGAAATGGTAGAAAAACAAAATCCAAAAACGTTTTTTGCCATTGAATATAAAGGAAATTATGTGGGAAATATAAGTTTATCTGTGGGAACTGATGTGTATAGAAACAGTGCAGAAATAGGTTATTTTATAGGCGAGCCGTTTTGGAATCAAGGAATTGTAACCAAAGCGGTGAATTTGATGGTAAAATTTGGATTTGAAAAATTAGGAGTAGTAAGAATTCACACCGGAGTTTTTGAGTTTAATAAAGCATCGCAACGCGTGCTTGAAAAATGCGGATTTGAAAAGGAAGGAATTTTCAAAAAATCTATTACGAAAAAAGGTAAAATTTATAATGAAGTACGATTTGCAAAGATAAAAACAGAAGAATTATAATGGCAAAATCGACCTCAAAATACACATTTCAAGATATTATGACGGACTTACGACGCAAATCGTACAGTCCTATATATTTTTTAATGGGAGAGGAGCCGTATTATATCGACCAAATTTCTGACTATCTGCAAGATAAAGTGTTGAGTGAAAGTGAAGTCGATTTTAATCTTACAGTTCTTTATGGTAAAGACGTAAATATCGATACCGTAATAAACATTGCCAAGCGTTATCCGATGATGGCAGAATATCAGGTAGTAATTGTAAAAGAAGCGCAACAGATTAAAGACTGGGACAATCTGATTTTTTACTTGCAAAATCCGCTGAAATCTACTATTTTATGTTTTTGTTACAAGTATGGTAAACCTGATGGACGCAAAAAATGGACGGTAGAATTGAATAATCACGCCGTAGTTTTTGAATCTAAAAAATTATATGAAAATCAGATTGGGGCATTTATTAAGGATTATTTAGATAATAAAAATGTAAAAATATCTGAAAAAGCAGAAGTAATGCTGACCGAATTTTTAGGAACGGATTTATCTAAAATAGTAAACGAAATAGATAAGTTACTCCTTACTAAACCTGCTGACAGTCATTACATTACTCCTGAATTAATAGAAACAAACATCGGAATAAGTAAAGATTATAATGTGTTTGAACTTCAGGACGCGCTTATAAATCGTGATGTGGTAAAAGCCAATCGAATTATTCGTTATTTTGGCGAAAACAAAAAAGAAAATCCGCTTCCGATGGTACTGATCAATTTATTTTCGTTTTTTTCCAATTTGATGATTTATCATTATTTGCCCGATAAAAGTACGGGCAAAGTTTCTTCAGAATTGAAAATACAGCCGTTTTTTGTAGGTAATTATGTGAAAGCTGCCGGAGTTTTCAATGCTTGGAAAACGATGAACATTATCACATACATACGCGAGACAGACGCGCGCAGCAAAGGTATTGGAGATACCGGAACAGAGCATGAAGATTTATTGAAAGAACTGATATTTAAGATTTTGCATTAATTTTAGCTTTACTTTTTTCAATTTTATATTGTTTTCCTTTTATTATAAATGTATTAAAATAATCTAAAAACATCAAATTGTTAAAACAAAATACTTATCTTTGAAAATCGATTATTAAAAACATTAAAACATTGCTGTCCACTTAAAATAAGCTGAGTGACAGCTGTTTATAATTTTGCTCTTTGACATCGCTGGTATCTATATTGGTAAATAGCTCATTTATAGGAGTTTTATCTAAAAGTGAGATTCCTAATATTTGTAAAATTTCGTAAGTTGAACGGTCAATTTGTAAATTGTGTCCCACAATGGTCACTATACAATAAGCGATAATTGCACAATATATTTGTATTCTGACAGCATTTTCAGATGTTCCCCAAAAGGACTTGATTTTGAGATGCTGTTTGATCCATTTAAAGAATAATTCTATTTGCCAACGGTTTTTATAAAGCAACGCAATTTGTACTGCCGAGAGTTCAAAGTTATTGGTCAGAAAGATGAATGTTCTATTCATATCTTTGTCATAAAAAGCAACTCTTCGTAGTTTTTCCGGATAGTATTTTGAAGGGAAATACCCTTTTAAGAATCCGGTTTGGTCACTTAAAACTCCGGTAGATTCATCTACCTCATTAGAAGTTGATACATCAAACTGAAGATTCTTTTTAGCTCTTATTACAAAGTATGAATCCAGTTGAGTAATCTTATAGAGTCGGGTAAAATCAACATATCCTCTGTCGAAGATATAGTAAGCTCCAACCTCGTATGGGATTACATCCATTGCGTTCATATCGTTTACCGATGCAGTTGTAATGTGTATAAATACAGGTATTTGAGTGGTTATATCATAAAGCGTGTGGATTTTTATTCCTCCTTTGTTCTTTCTGAATTTAGCCCACCAGAATACCGACAGACACAAATCGATAGTTGTTGAATCGAAGGCGTAAACTTTACCTTTTATCTCAAAATCACTATTGTTTCGCTTTTGTCTGGCAACATCAATCAGATAATAAGCAAACTCCTCAAAGATTCTATAATCCCGATTCTCGTTTGCCTTTGAAAGATTACTACGGGTAACACTTTTACCGAAACCGAGATGGTAACTTTTCTTGCTGTGTGCATCAATTGCAACTATAAGATCACGCAAACTATCACGATTGGTTAATTGACCAAAAATCATTACCAGAAGTTGATTCCAACAAGTGAAATGTTTTACATATTTGTTGCCATTATACTTCATAACAAGATTATCGAAAAACCTCTGTGGTAAAACCTCAACGATTTGTGCATATACATATTTGCCTATATTCATTGTTCCTAAAATTAATGAGGAACAAAAATATATTTTCAAATCGTCACCGGTAAAAATTACTTGTAAAATATAGATAATCAGCTATTTCAAAGAACTTTTATTTATTTTTAGTGGACACTAATGACATTAAAACAAAACATTATGAAAACACAAGAAGACGATTTATTGGAATACGATGACGATGAAGCCGTAAAATTCATTCTTAAAATGGTTCCAAAAGAGTTAAAATCTAAAATTGACGACAATGCCGTAAATTATGTGTTGGACGTGGTGTACGAGTTTTATGAAGAAAACGGTTTAATTGATGAAGAATCAACCGATGAAGCAAGCATTGATGAAGAAGAAATGCTGAAATACGTAATGAAAGCTGTGAAAAAAGATAAAATGGCTTTAACTGAAGATGAAGTCCAGCTTATTTTAGACGGCGAATATGAATATGGAAAATCGCTCGGAATTTATACAGAAGAAGATTGATTTTCAATAAAATAAAAATTAAAAGCACCTTGACAATATTGATTTGTCCGGGTGTTTTTTCCGTTATAAAGTATGTATAAAATTATTTATTATATCCTGAAATTACTTTCATTTTTGCCTTTTTGGTTGTTATATTTCTTTTCAGATTTTATGTATTTAATTATTTATTATGTGGTTAGATATAGAGTAAACATTGTGAGAAGAAATATTTATAACTCTTTTCCGGAAAAAACCGAGAAAGAAAAACGAGAAATTGAGAAGAAATTTTACCGACATTTTTCCGACTTATTGATAGAAAGTTTAAAAATGATGAGTATGAGCAATGAAGAAATGCTCAAACGAATGAAATATATAGACTATGAACCATTAGTTGAACATTATAAAGAGGGTAGAAGCGTTATTTTATACACATCGCATTTTGGAAATTGGGAATGGCTTTCGTCTTTTTCCCTACATTTGCCAAAGGATAAACCTGTATATCAGGTATATAAAAAATTAACCAGTGAATTAAGTGATAAAATTGCTTATAAAACACGAATTCGTTTTGGAGCTGTAAATGTTGAAATGAATGATTTGCTGCGTAAAATAGTGATGTTGAAAAAAGAGAACAAACTGGGAATGTTTGGTATGATTTCAGATCAAAGTCCGCGTCGTACACCAAATCTTCATTTTGTGGATTTTCTTCATCAACCGACTTCGGTTATTACAGGAAGCGAACACATTGCAAAAAAATTTAATTTTCCTGTATATTTTGTTGCTGTTCAGCACGTTAAAAGAGGACATTATATTTGTAGTTTTGAATTAATAACAGATAAACCACAGGAAACCGCCGAGTTTGAAATTACGGAAAAATACATGAAATTGTTGGAAAAAGAAATTCAAAATCAACCGGAAGTGTGGTTGTGGTCTCATAAACGGTGGAAACATAAATTAGTCAATAGTCAATAGCTGGTAGTAATATTTTGATAATTAGTTTTTTAGTAAATAGATAATATAAAAATGTCGGTTGCGATTGTTATATTGAATTGGAATACGGAAAAATACTTGAAAAAATTTCTTCCGTTATTGCAAGAATACTCCAAAAATGTGCGAAATGTAGAAATTATTGTGGCAGACAATGGTTCCAATGATGGTTCTGTGAAACTGATGCAAGAAGAATTTCCTGAAATTCGTACTATTCTCTTTGAAAAAAATTACGGATTTGCCGAAGGATATAACAAGGCATTAAAAGAAATAGAAAGTCAGTATTATGTTTTACTGAATTCTGATGTCGAAGTTACACCAAATTGGCTATCAGTTCTTTATGATTATATGGAGAAAAATAAGGATGTTTCGGCATGTCAACCGAAGATTCTTTCATATCATCGTAGAAGTTATTTTGAATACGCAGGAGCGGCGGGCGGTTTTATTGATAAATACGGTTATCCTTTTTGTCGCGGACGGATTTTTGGAGAAGTTGAGGAAGATAAAGGTCAGTATGATGAGATTGTAGATGTTTTTTGGGCTACAGGAGCTTGTTTGTTTATTCGTTCTGTTGATTTTTGGGAAGCAGGCGGATTTGACGAGGAATTTTTTGCTCATCAGGAAGAAATTGACCTTTGTTGGCGTTTAAAAAGTCGGGGGAAAAGAATTGTTTGTATTCCTCAAAGTGTTGTTTATCACATTGGCGGAGGAACATTAAAAGCTGAAAATCCTTATAAAACCTATTTGAATTTCCGAAATAACTTGTTGCTTTTATACAAAAATCTGCCTCATAAATCGCTTAAGAAAATATTTGATATTCGTTTTTATTTAGATAACTTGGCTGCATTACATTTATTAATGAAAGCAAGAATGCAAAATGCAAAAGCCATTTCCGATGCGCGCACCGATTTTAGAAAGATGGTGGGTAAATTCAACGATAAACGTAATGAAAATATATTAAAATCCAACACGGCTATTGACAAAGAACTGGTGCAGACAAGTATTATTTATGAATACTATGTGAAGAGACATACAAAATTCAGTCAAATTCAGCAAGCGCAAGAGGTAATAAAAAAGAACGAGGAGTAAAATCCTCGTTCTTTTTCGCTAATAATATAAAATCCGATAAAAATTATCCGCACTTGGAGCTTCCACAGTTTTTACATGTTAAGCATCCTTCTTGATACACTAATGCTTTTTGTCCGCAATTAGGACAGATTTGTTCACTCACCTGAGTTCCATCAGGAATATATTTTTTCAAGGCGCGTTCCACACCTACTTTCCACGTGTTGATTGATTCATTGTTTAATTGTAAACCTGAAACCAATTTTACAACTTGATCAATAGGCATTCCGTAGCGTAATACTCCTGAAATCAATTTTGCATAATTCCAGTATTCAGGATCAAATTTATACGAGAGTCCTTCCACAGTGGTTTTAAATCCACGTTTGTTCCTAAATTGAAAGTCATAACGTTTGTTTCCTTCATCATCAATTACTTTGATGATTTTTCCTTCGGTAACTGTTTTTGGAAGCATAATTCCATCGTCGTCGTCTTGAATTCCGGTGAAAATTTCGTATGGTCTGCCGTTGCTTAATCCCACAAAAGCAATCCACTTGTCTTTGGCATTTTGGAAACGAACCACATCGCATTTTAATTCCGTTGGACGTTTGAAATAACCTTCAGGATAACAGAAACAGTTTTCTTTATCATCTTTTTTATCTTTTTCTTCATTTTTCATTGAAACAAGTACGCCTGAACGTGAACCGTCACGATAAACCGTAACACCTTTGCAACCGCTTTTCCATGCTTCTTCATAAAGCTCTCCTACAAGTTCTTCCGAAACATTATTTGGTAAATTAATAGTAACGCTGATGGAATGATCTACCCATTTTTGAATTCGACCTTGCATTTGCACTTTTTTCAACCAATTTACATCGTTTGCTGTAGCTTTATAATAAGGCGATTTTGCAATCAATTCATCAAGTTCTTCTTTATTGTATTTTTTTGTGGTAGGAATTCCGTTTGCTTCCATCCACGTAACAAATTTATGATGGAAAACAATATATTCTTCCCAAGAGTCGCCATTCTCATCTACAAAATCAACAGTTACATTTTTATCATTCGGATTTACTTTACGACGGCGCATATATACGGGCATAAATACGGGTTCAATTCCCGATGTGGTTTGCGTCATAATACTTGTAGTTCCGGTGGGAGCTATAGTTAAACAAGCAATGTTACGGCGTCCGTGTTTTACCATTTCAGCATATAATTCAGGATCGGCTTCACGCAAACGATTAATATACGGATTATTTTCTTCTCTTTTTGCGTCATAAACAGTAAATGCTCCGCGTTCTTTAGCCATTTTTACCGAAGAACGATATGCGGATAATGCAACGGCTTTATGTACCTTTTCTGAAAAGTCAATCGCTTTTTCTGTACCGTAAATCAATCCCAAAGCGGCAAGCATATCGCCTTCTGCAGTAGTTCCTACACCTGTACGGCGTCCTTGTACTGTCTTAGTTTTAATTTTGGTCCAAAGCAGATATTCGGTATTTTTGATAGCGTCATCTTCGGGGTCGGAATCAATTTTTGCTAAAATTGCATCAATTTTTTCCATTTCCAAATCGATTATATCGTCCATAATGCGTTGCGCTAATTCCACATGCTGTCCAAAAAGCTCAAAATCAAATTCCGCTTTCGGTGTGAATGGATTTTTCACATAAGAATAGAGATTTATTGCCAATAAACGACAGCTATCGTAAGGGCAAAGCGGAATTTCGCCACAAGGATTTGTTGAAACAGTTCTGTAACCTAAATCAGCATAGCAATCAGGAACGGATTCTTTTAATATAGTATCCCAAAACAGCACTCCGGGTTCTGCTGATTGCCAAGCATTATGTACAATTTTTTTCCACAAAGCGTTAGCGTCAATTTCTTTTTTGAACCAAGGTTCTTTGCTATAAATAGGGTATTGTTGTATGTACGGATGATTGTTTATTGCCGCATCCATAAATTCATCATCAATTTTTACGGAAATATTGGCTCCCGTAACTTTTCCTGCTTCCAGTTTTGCATCAATAAACGATTCAGAGTCAGGATGTTTAATAGATACGCTTAACATCAAAGCGCCGCGTCTTCCGTCTTGAGCAACTTCACGTGTAGAGTTGGAATAACGTTCCATAAAAGGAACAATCCCGGTGGACGTAAGAGCCGAATTTTTTACAGGAGAACCTTTCGGACGGATGTGTGATAAATCATGACCAACACCACCACGACGTTTCATTAGTTGAACCTGTTCTTCATCAATTTTAATAATTGCGCCATACGAATCGGAATCTCCATCAAAACCAATCACAAAGCAGTTTGAAAGTGAGGCAACTTGAAACTCGTTACCAATACCTGTCATCGGGCTTCCTTGCGGTACAATGTATTTGAAATCTTTAAATAAATCAAATAATTGTTCTGTGCTGAGTGGATTAGGATATTTTTGTTCGATGCGTGCAATTTCATCAGCAAGACGACGGTGCATATCATCCGGAGTAAGTTCGTAGACATTTCCGAAAGAATCTTTTAATGCATATTTGGTAGCCCAAACTTTTGCTGCCAAATCGTCTCCTTTAAAATATTCAAAGGTCGCCTTTTCGATGTCTTCTTGTTTAAATGTTTTTCTTTCCACTTTTAATATATTTTTTATGTATTATGAGTTAGCTCGTTAAATGATTTGGCGTTGTGTTTTTTAGAGAATGCAATTTTAAATAAATATTTTAAACATACCAAAAAAAACAAGGAAAAATATCTAATATTTTTCAAAGTTTTCTATTTCAAAATTTAAAATGCTTATATTTAGTTAGATATAAAAATATTAAATTGAAAAAGTTTTCCAAAAAATAAATTAAAACTTATATATATAAACTTTTTTCGGAGTGATAGAAAGAAAATTAGATTGGGATTTATTTAAAATAAAAATTCAGTATAAAGGTATAAAAATTTCTTTTGATATACTGTTTATACTGAATTTTGTTGAAAAGTTTTCTTTTTCGGTAATTCTCAGATTGTTATTTTATTTTATATTTACAATCTGCCTTGCCTTTAGTTATATTGGTAAGTTTGGATTTAATTAACTGACGACGAAGAGGATTAATGCGGTCGGTAAACAAATGTCCTTCCAAATGGTCTATTTCATGTTGTATTACACGCGCTTTGAAACCGTCAAACTCTTCTTCGTGTTCATTAAAATCTTCATCAAAATAATTCACTACAACGCTTTCAGGACGTATAACCGTTTCGTTTATACCCGGTATGCTTAAACATCCTTCATCATAAGCAACAGTTTCTTCGCTTTCTTCTACAATTTCAGGATTTATCATCGCAATTTTAAAATCAGCAATTTCAGGGTCGCTTTCTTCGAAAGGAGCTAAATCTATCACTAAAACACGGATAGGTAAACCAATTTGTGGTGCGGCAAGTCCCACGCCTTCTGCGTGTGTCATTGTTTCGTACATATTTTGCACCAATTCTTTTAGATTGGGATAATCAGCTTCAATAGGTTCTGCAATTTTGCGCAGAACTGCATTTCCGTAAGTATATATAGGTAGTATCATTTTTTAGATTTTAGATGTCAGATTTCAGACATCAGATTTTTTATAAATTCAAATTCACCAATTAGTCAGCTAACCAATGCTTTCCAAGTAACTTTGTAGTATAATTGTGGCGCTTATTTTATCGACCAATGCTTTATTTTGGCGGTCTTTTTTCTTTAATCCGCCTTCGAGCATTGCTCTGTGTGCAAGCGCCGATGTAAAACGTTCATCAACATAAATTAGTTCAATATCAGGGAATTTCTTTTGCAATTGGGCTGCGAAAGGTTTTAGATATTTCATACTTTCCGAATCTTCGCCGCTCATTTGAGTGGGTTTTCCCATAACAAACAAATCTACATTTTCTTTTAAGAGATATTTTTCAATGTAATTCAATACTTCGTGTGTAGGAACGGTATCCAAACCATTGGCAGTAATACGCAAAGGATCGGTAACAGCCAGTCCTGTCCGCTTGCGTCCAAAATCTATTGCTAAAATACGTCCCATAGATATTTAAATTGGGTGCAAAGGTACGAATTTTTGACAAAAAACGGTTTTAATAATTTACAAGAAGTCGTTAAAAATAAGTAAATGCCATTTTTTGGAAATATTCATTTTCTGAATTATTTGATTTGATTATCTTTGTATAAACAACATTCTTGAATAATATAAATTACAAATAATTGATAAACAGAAAAGTATGCACAATTGGTTTCAATGTAAAATTAAGTATGAGCGAAATACCGAAGACGGCGGTATTGTAAAAGTGAGTGAAGCATATTTGGTAGATGCACTTTCATTTACCGAAGCGGAAGAAAGAATAAACGAGGAAATGAAACCATTTATTAGTGGGGAGTTTTTAGTGTCGGATATTAAAAGAGCAAGGATAAGTGAATTGTTTACCAATGAAAACGGCGATAAATGGTACCGTTGTAAAGTAAATTTCATTAGTTTGGATGAAGAAAAAGGAGTGGAAAAACGCATTGCAAGCACGATGTTTTCACAAGCAAGCACGCTGAAAGAAGCATTGGAAACGCTTGAGAAAGGTATGAAAGGAACAATGGCAGATTATGAAATTCATACGATTGCAGAAACAAATATTATGGATGTGTTTGTGTATAAGGCAAATAGTTGATTGGTTAAATAGTTAAATAGTTAAATAGTAAATTAATTGATGTCTATCAAAGAAAATCTCTCTGAAACCAGAAAACACATTCCCGCAAATGTGAAGTTGGTTTGTGTGTCCAAGTTCCACCCGGAAAGTTTGATTTTGGAAACGTATAATTGCGGCGAGCGTATTTTTGGAGAAAGCCGCGTACAGGAATTGGTGCAAAAACAACCGAATTTGCCGAAAGATATTCATTGGCATTTTATTGGACATTTACAAAGCAATAAAATCAAATATATTATTGATTTTGTGGAGCTTATTCACGGTGTGGATAGCTTTAAGTTATTGATGGAAATAGATAAATATGCACAAAAAGCGGGAAGGAGAGTGAGGTGTTTACTTCAAATTCACATTGCGCAGGAAGAAACAAAATTTGGTTTTTCAGAAGAAGAAGTGAAAGAAATGTTGATTTCGGATGAGTTTAAACAGCTTCGAAATGTGGAAATTGCGGGATTGATGGGAATGGCTACTTTTACGAACAATGAAAGTCAAGTCGGAAAAGAATTTAAAAGACTAAAACTGCTTTTTGATACTCTGAAAGAAGACTATTTTGCAGATAAAGATTCTTTTTCGGAACTTTCAATGGGAATGTCCGATGATTATTTGATTGCAATTAATGAGGGCAGTACCATGGTGCGTATAGGTAGTAAAATATTCGGCAGTAGATATTGAGCTGAAAGTTTGAAGTCAAAAATGTTAGTTTAATTTTTTCAACGTTAAAATTGTTATTTCGGGACGCACGCCTACACGCAGAGGAATTCCAACATAACCAATTCCACGATTTACGTATAAATATTGTTCATCATTTTTATACAATCCCGCCCACTCTTTGAAAGCCAGCATTGCGGGCGAAATATGCAAAAATTTGGTAATAATTCCCATTTGCCCTGCGTGTGTGTGTCCTGCAATGGTAAGAAAAATATCCTTTTTCCCAATTACTTCCGCATCCCAATGCATTGGGTCGTGGCTGAGAAGTATTTTTTCCCGTGACGGATTTGTTCCTTGCAGTGCCTTTTTCAAATCGCCGTAACAATGAAAATGACGGCTGCTCCAATTTTCGACGCCAACTAACGTAATCGTATCGTTTCCGGCTATAATATCTTGATTTTCATTAAGTAAAAGCCGAAAACCTAAATTACGAATATCTTGTTTAATTCCTTCCAAATTCTTTTCTTTCATTTCTGGGGTTTTCCAATTAGTATAATCGCCGTAATCGTGGTTTCCCAATATGGCAAAATTTCCCTGTTTTGATTTTAATTGTCTAAAATAGGGTTCCCANCCATCTAATTCATTATCGAAATTATTTACCATATCGCCCGCGAAAACAATAATATCGGGGTGAGCATTATTAATCATTTTTATCAACGGATTCATAATGCGGTAGTGATTATTCCAGTTTCCAATATGAAAATCGGCAAAAACGGCAATTTTGTACCCGTCAAATGCAGGCGGAAGGTTTTTTATAGGGATTTCTTTTTTGACCAATTCCAGTTTATCACGTGTTACAATGTTTCCGTAACCCATTATTCCCATCAGAAAGATAGAGAAAATAAAACCTGCCTTACGGATAAAAGTAACACGTTTTTCAAAGATTTTGTTGTATAATCTATTTACATAAAAAGCAAGGATGTAAACCATTTTGGGGATGTAAATCAATCCGAAAAAATAAAACATCCATTGCACCCCGGAAGAAATCTGATAATCGTGATTATAACGGAATCCGAAGCGTATATACAAAAAAGTAAGAATAAATAATATACCCGGAATTAAAGACAAACGTATAAACCAAGTATAAAAATGATGTTTTTTCATTTGTCTAAAAAACCAAAAATCACATAAAATTATGATTGTGGTTAGAATGAAGAGTTCAAACCAATACATTGTCATAACAGTGTCTATTTTTCAGGATTATACGATATTAATAAAAAAGCAAAAAATCATCTTCTTTATTTTATATAAACACAATTTAATGTATCTTTGTGCGAAAATAAAAGAAAATTTTATGGTTTCTACCATTTTTTACCTCATTTTAATAATTCTTATTTCAGATTTTATTTTCGAACGCGTTTTGTCATTGCTAAATGTGAAAAATGCTAAAAGACCCATCCCTTCTTTACTTGCAGGCATTTACTCTGAGCCGGAATACGAAAAGCAACAATCATATTTCCGCACAAATACAAAATTTGGATTAATTACCTCCACTTTTAGTTTTCTAATTATTTTGGGGATGCTTATTTTTGGCGGTTTTGGATTCCTCGACAGTTGGTTGCAAGTACGTTTTGATAATCCAATCGTTATCTCGTTGCTTTTCTTTGGAATACTTTTCATAGCGAACGATTTAATTTCCATTCCGTTTGAATTGTATGATACGTTTGTGATTGAAGAAAAATTCGGTTTTAATAAAACCACGCCCAAAACTTTTGTACTCGATAAGTTGAAAGGATATTTGCTCACAATCATCATCGGCGGCGGAATTTTATCGCTTATAATGTGGATTTATCAACTTACGCCCACTTATTTTTGGTTGTTGGCGTGGGCTTGTGTAACAGCATTCAGTTTGTTTATGAGTATGTTTTACTCTCAGCTTATTGTTCCGCTGTTTAATAAACAAACACCGCTTCCCGAAGGCGAACTGCGCAATGCTATCGAAAATTTTTCAAAAAAATCCGGGTTTGAGCTAAAAAACATATATCAAATTGACGGTTCGAAACGTTCTACAAAAGCCAATGCTTATTTTACAGGATTGGGCAAGAAAAAACGGATTGTACTTTACGATACGCTTATAAATGATTTAACCACGGATGAAATTNTTGCAGTGCTGGCGCACGAAATAGGACATTACAAACACAAACATACATTAAAAAATATGTTTATTAGTCTGCCTAATTCACTAATTTTGTTTTTTATTTTCGGGTGGATTCTGAAAAGTGATGCTCTTGCACAAGCATTGGGAGGTACTTCAGCTAATTTCCATTTAAACTCGCTCGCATTTGGTATTTTATATTCCCCAATTTCTACATTGCTGGGAATAGGAATGAATATATTATCCCGTAAGTTTGAATATCAGGCGGATGGATTTGTAAAACGTTTTGGAATTGCAGAAAATTTAATTTCGTCATTGAAAAAGATTTCGTCAAAATCATTGTCAAATCTCACACCGCATCCGGCTGTGGTATTTATCAATTATTCGCACCCAACACTTTTACAACGCGTGGAAGCATTAAAGAATTGAAGATAAAAATCAAATACTAACTAACACAATTTTCTTTTATGGAGTACAAAATTTTCTTTTTGGTGCCGATTGCGGCGATTTTTGCTCTGAGCTTTGCATTTTATTTTTTCAAAAACATGATGAAACAAAGCGAAGGCAACGATACAATGAAAAAAATTGCTCAACACGTACGTGAGGGAGCAATGTCTTATTTGAAACAACAATACAAAGTTGTTACAATCGTATTTATTGTTTTAGCGCTTATTTTTGCTGTGATGGCATTTTTCGGGTTGCAAAACAATTGGGTGCCGTTTGCTTTTCTGACCGGTGGTTTTTTCTCCGGTCTTGCCGGATTTTTTGGTATGAAAACCGCTACGTATGCTTCAGCACGTACTGCATATGCAGCAATGAACTCTCTAAACAAAGGTTTGCAAGTAGCATTTCGTTCCGGAGCGGTAATGGGATTGGTTGTTGTAGGTTTAGCTTTGCTTGACATTTCACTCTGGTATATGATTCTTGACCATTTTGTGAAAGATACAGAGCCGGGACATAAATTAATTATGATTACCACCACTATGCTTACATTTGGTATGGGAGCTTCTACACAGGCATTGTTTGCACGTGTTGGAGGTGGAATTTATACAAAAGCAGCTGACGTAGGCGCTGATTTGGTAGGAAAAGTGGAAGCAGGAATTCCTGAAGACGATCCACGTAATCCCGCTACAATTGCAGATAATGTTGGTGATAATGTTGGCGATGTTGCAGGTATGGGAGCCGATCTTTATGAAAGCTATGCCGGTTCCATTTTAGCTACGGCAGCTTTGGGAGCTTCAGCTTTCGCATTAAATCCAAATATGCAGCTTAAAGCTGTCTTTGCACCGATGTTGATTGCCGCAGTAGGTGTTTTCTTATCTATTTTCGGTATATTTTTAGTACGCACCAAAGAAAATGCATCAATGAAACAATTGATGGCTGCACTTAACAGAGGAGTAAATTCAAGCGCTATTCTTATTGCTCTTCTCACGTTTGGAATTTTATATATACTTGGATTTGAAAATTGGGTGGGAATGTCTTTTTCTGTAATTTCAGGATTGGTTGCCGGAATTATCATCGGACAGGGAACAGAATACTTTACTTCTCATTCATACAAGCCAACGCAAAGAATTGCGGAAAGCGGTAAAACCGGACCGGCTACCGTTATTATAGCGGGAATGGGCGCAGGAATGATTTCCACATTTATTCCTGTAATTACCATTGCTTTTGCTATTTTATTCTCTTATTTGTTTGCTATCGGTTTCGATGTGAAAAATATGCTTTCGGGCGAAAATATCAGTATGGGACTATATGGAATAGGTATTGCTGCCGTAGGAATGCTTTCTACATTGGGTATTACACTTGCTACCGATGCTTACGGACCCATTGCCGATAATGCCGGAGGAAATGCGGAAATGAGCGGCTTGGGAAAAGAAGTGCGCAAACGTACGGATGCGCTTGATTCATTAGGAAATACAACTGCTGCTACCGGAAAAGGATTTGCAATCGGGTCTGCAGCTTTAACTGCTTTAGCACTTTTAGCTTCTTATATCGAAGAAATTAAAATAGGAATGATTCGTTTAGGACAAACCGTTTTGCAATTTGCCGACGGTGATACTGTTAACATAAGTAAAGCAACT
The DNA here is from genome assembly GCA_900498215.1 of uncultured Paludibacter sp. Lineage (GTDB taxonomy): Bacteria > Bacteroidota > Bacteroidia > Bacteroidales > Paludibacteraceae > UPXZ01. The sequence goes on from LR026962.1 coordinate 403,844, forward strand.
TTTGTTGATTTTATGGATTACTTCCAAGTTACATTAATGAATCCGAAAGTATTAGTAGGAATCTTTATCGGTTCGATGATGGCATTTTTATTCTGCGGATTAACAATGAATGCTGTAGGACGCGCTGCGCAAAAAATGGTGGAAGAAGTTCGTCGTCAGTTCCGTGAAATAAAAGGTATTCTTACCGGAGAAGGAACGCCGGATTATGCACGCTGTGTGGAAATTTCTACCAAAGGGGCACAACAGGAAATGTTGATGCCTTCGTTGTTGGCGATTATTATTCCTATTGTTACGGGTATAGTTTTGGGCGTTTCAGGAGTGATGGGATTATTAGCAGGCGGACTTGGTTCCGGTTTTGTATTGGCTGTATTTATGGCAAATTCCGGCGGAGCCTGGGACAATGCGAAAAAATTTGTTGAAGAAGGAAACCTTGGAGGCAAAGGGAGCGATGTTCATAAAGCAACCGTNGTGGGAGATACCGTAGGCGATCCTTTCAAAGATACATCAGGACCTTCACTCAATATCTTGATTAAACTGATGAGTATGGTTTCTATCGTGATGGCCGGTTTAACTGTGGCATGGAGTTTATTTTAACCTTCCCAAACGACTTCATCGAGTGGGATTAATATAATTTGTTGTGCTAGGCACAAGGAATAAGATTTGAAAAAAAACTGCCGTTTTCGGGAATGAAGACGGCAGTTTTTTCTATGATATGCAATAATTTATATCTTCTCTACAACATACAAACTACAAACACCCAAAAAGAAGGTTTTATATGTAATTGTTTTGAAGTTATTCTTTTCCAAAATAGCAATCAATTCTTTTCCTTGCGGGAATGCTTTCATTGAAGTGGTGAGATAAGAATATGCTTTGGAGTCGTTTGAAAAGGTTTTAACTGCAAATGGAATGATAGTTTTGGTATATAGCAGGTAACCTTGTTTAATCAGCGGAGCTTGCGGTTCGCTCATTTCAAGGATTACAAATTTTCCTTTGGGTTTCAATACTCGATGAATTTCAGTTAAACTTTTATCCAATTTCTCAAAATTGCGTATGCCAAACGAAGTGGTTGCCGCGTCGAAAGTTTCATCGGGAAAATTCATTTTACAAACATCTTCCACTTNCAGCGTAATTTTATGATTCATTCCGCCGGCGGCTATTTTTTTCACACCTATTTCGAGCATGTCTTCAGAAATATCAATTCCTGTAACGTGTTCGGGATGGAGTATTTCTACAGCTTTNATAGATAAATCGGCAGTTCCGGCGGCAATATCAAGGATTTGTTCCGGCTTGTATGGAATGAGCGTTTTCAATGCTTTTTTACGCCAAACCCTTGCCAATCCCATCGACATAATATCATTAAATTTGTCATATTTACCGGAGATAGCGTTAAACATCCTGCGTAATTGCGATGTTTTTTCTTCCTCCTGATTGTAAGGTTTTACCTTATTTATATCCATATTTTACAGCGTTGAGCAGCGAGTATTGAGCTAAGATGTAATTTGTCGCTCGCAACCAGTCTATTTTTTTGTTTTCGTTTTAGGATTTTTTTGTAAAGTTGGTTCCGATACTGTTTTCTCTTCGATAACAGGTTGATTTTTACTTCTGACGAGTAACCAAACTCCCCAAACAATGAGTGGAATACTTAAAATCTGCCCCATGTTGAGTATCATTCCGCTTTCAAATGCTTCCTGATCGAGTTTTATAAACTCAAGTAAGAAACGCGAACCGAAGATTCCTATCAAAAATACGCCAAATAAAAGCCCTTGTTTTTTGTATGACTGTTTTTTCCAATACATCCACCAAAGAATGGCAAAAGTAATAAGACAGTAAAGCATTTCATAAATTTGAGTAGGGTGGTGNGNNTGTCCGTCCCATTGNAAGTCACGCGGAAAATTAAATCCCCAAGGCATAGTGGTTACGCTTCCATAAATTTCGGAATTCATTAAATTTCCAAATCGAATGCAAGCGCCTGTTATGGCTGCACCTATTACCAATCTGTCCATTCCCCATAAAAATCCTTTATGAGTTACTTTTTTATCATACAAATACATTGCTATAATAATGCCGATTGCCCCTCCATGACTTGCCAATCCTGCCAACCCTCCGTTAAATATATTAAATATCTGCCANGGGTGTGTTATATAGTAATTTTCGTATTTAAGAGTAATTCCGAATAACGTAAACGGTTCTTTTGCGAGATGCCATTCGTAAAATAAAACGTGCCCTAAACGTGCTCCGAGCACTGTTCCTATTACTACATAAATAAATTGTTTATCAATCCATTTATCGGGTAATTTTTCGTGCTTGTAGAGTTTTTGAACAATAACAAGGGCTAAAAAAATACCTGTCGCCCACAATAGCCCATACCAGCGTATAGGAAGAAAACTGAAAATTTCAGGGCGGACATTCCAAGTGATGTAGTTTAACATAATTTGAAGTTTAGTGTTTGACGTTCAAAGTTTGGTTCTTGAATTCTACTAACTATGAACAATAAACTATTGACTAAATCAAGCTCCGTGACAGTTTTTATATTTTTTACCGCTTCCGCAAGGACAAGGATCGTTGCGTCCCACTTTTTTCTCCACTTTTATCGGTTGAGTTACCTGAACTTCGCGGGTATCTTGTTTTGTAGGGTCGTAGCCGTTTTCGCCTGAAGAACTTCTGCTTGCCACCTCATCTTTACGCGTATTGTATTTACTATAATCGGAGCGACGTTGCTGTTCACCCTGGCGTACTTGCTGTGATTCCCGCATCGGGATTTGTCCGCGCATTAAAATAGCCAACACTTTACGGTTAATGCTGTCAATCATTTCCTTAAACAACCCGAACGATTCCAGTTTATAAATCAACAACGGGTCTTTTTGTTCGTAACTGGCATTTTGTACCGAATTACGCAACTCATCCAACTGGCGCAAGTGTTCTTTCCATTCGTCGTCAATAATATAAAGCAGCGTTTGTTTTTGGAAATCCCTGATTACTTCTTTCCCTTCATTTTTATACGCCGGTTCAAGTTTTGTGGTGATATTGAAAACGTGCTTTCCGTCGGTGATAGGAATCAGTATGCTTTCGAATTGATCTTTTTTNTTTTCGTAAATATCTTTAATAACCGGATAGGCGACAGATGCCATTTTATCCGTTTTTCTTTTAAATGTTTGATAAGCCGCTTCTACTACTTTATCGGTTAATTCTGCGAGTTTCGTATTACGTAATTCATCTTCTTCAATAGGAGCGTCCATGGCAAACACTTTCATCAAGTCCATTTGGAATTCTTCAAAATCCTCGTTGTTTTTAGCGTTTGATACAATACTTTCAGCTCCGTCATAAATCATATTTGAAATATCTACNCCGATACGTTCNCCCATCAATGCATGGCGGCGTCTGCCGTAAATCACTTCACGTTGCGAGTTCATCACATCGTCGTATTCCAGCAAACGTTTACGAATACCGAAGTTATTTTCTTCCACTTTCTTTTGCGCCCGTTCAATGGATTTGGAAATCAT
>LR026962.1:408978-410510 GCA_900498215.1 uncultured Paludibacter sp.
CAGAACATCTTCAATTTTTGTTTTGATGTCTTTTTCGAGCTTATCCATTTCGGCATAGATTTTTTCTCGCAGGTTTAGTTCTGTTTCTTCAATACCGTTTTTGAGTTCTTCTATGCGGGCATTATCGGCAGCAATAGTATCTTGAATTTTACCTTTCAATGCTTCGGTTCGGGCACGAAGTTCATCATTGCTCAACGTTTTTATTTCTTCGTACGCCGCTTTTATNTTCTCTACTTCGGGCGAAATTTCTTTCATATCGCGTGTAGCTTTGTTGCCCAAAATTTTATTTAAAAAATCATTAAATCCCATTTATATTATGTTTGAATGTTAGAATGTTTAACGTTTGATGTTTACCTGTCCTATCCGGGTTTAGTGTTGCTTTTACAAAATCATATGCAAAGATACAAAATTTTTACGAGGAAAATCGGTATGAAGCATCGTAATTATTTAGTTAGATATATTTTGCTGTGTCAATAATCGTACAAAAGTTTTTTTATGACTTTTTGGCAGGAGTAAACCAACTACNACGAAGGTTTTTAANCGTTTGTTGAGTGGATTTTATTAAATCTTTTTTTCAACTACAACGAAGGTCTCCGCCCATTCGTTGAGTTGGTTGAAATCAGGAGAGGAGCAGTTAAAATAATCTTGATATTTAATGAATAGGGGTGTGAGAGGTAGTGATGAAGATTTTACCTCACCCCTCTAATACCTGAACATTCCCCCTTTGAAAAGGGGGCTGGGGGATTGAATAAAATTCCTTTACAATAAAGTGGTTTACCTCACCCCTTTATCCCCTCTCCCGAGTGAGAGGGGAAATTTGGAATATATCAAGTGTTACATAATATTATTAGGTTTAATTCACTCTTTTACTCCCTAAATCCTGCTTGCAGCAGGCAGGCTCCCTGAAGGGGGACTTTATGTCATCGCGAGGAGAAAGCGTATTGAATTTTACAACTCACAAACCCCCTTTAGGGGGTGGGGGGGGTAGAAAAATCATTCAAAGCAGAACATCCATTCCCCCTTTGAAAAGGGGGCTGGGGGATTGAATGATATTCGTTTACGGCGAAAGGTTTTACCTCACCCCTTCATCCCCTCTCCTTGAGGAGAGGGGAAATTTTGGATATACAAAATGTATTTATCAGTGTTTTATGTTTAATCCGCTCTTTTCAACCCCCTAAATCCCCCTGAAGGGGGACTTTATGTCATTCTTTTTTTTATAAAGCGTATTTAACTTTACAACTTACAAACCCCCTTTAGGGGGCAGGGGGTAGAAAAAATCTTGAAATCAATAGTCCTAATATTCCGGTGAATATAATCTCTATTTTAAAAGTTTTATATTAAACTTTCTTTGAAAATAAATTATTGTAACTTTGCACCCAATTTTATTTTATCCGTTATTGAATTATGAGCGATATTAATTTTCACCATTTTATACCTATACAGTTGCGTTTCAATGATTTTGACGCACTGGGACATGTCAACAATTCCATATACCTTTCTTTTTACGATTTAGGGAAAACCTCCTACTTTCA
>LR026962.1:410945-418718 GCA_900498215.1 uncultured Paludibacter sp.
ATCCCCTCTCCCGAGTGAGAGGGGAAATCTGGAATGTGCGAAGTATGTATGGCATAAGTAATTTTGTGTTTAATTCGCTTTTTTACCCCCTAAATCCTGCTTGCAGCAGGCAGGCTCCCTGAAGGGGGACTTTATTTCATTCTCTTTTTTATAAAGCGTATTTAACTTTACAACTCACAAACCCCCTTTAGGGGGCAGGGGGTAGAAAAATCATTCAAATCAGCATATCCATTCCCCCTTTGAAAAGGGGGTTGGGGGATTGAATGATATTCGTTTATGGCGAAAGGTTTTACCTCACCCCTTTATCCCCTCTCCTTGAGGAGAGGGGAAATTTCGGAATGTGTCAATACACAAAAACCTGTGAACAAGGACACAGGTTTCCGGTTTAAAACACAAAAGAGCAACACCTTACCCCGCTTGAGCATCCGTATTCATGGATGTTATAACGTCGGTTTTTTCGGTTTTGCTCTGTGTAAACGTATTGGCAAATCGTTGAAAAGCGATTTCACCGTTCAATTCACCGATAAGCGGTTCGTAGTCCAAAGCCGGATATTCCAAAGCGGCTCCTTCGATGGCTACAAAAAGATTGGTCATCAACCGATATAAGTCGCGCTTGTTTTTAGTTGTTTCCAGCTTCCTTCTTACCGAAATCACTTTACGGCGTTTGTCATGGGCATTCAACACCGTATTATGTATGTCTTTCAATTTGGAATAGGTAGCATCCAAGCCAAGCGTGGTGAGGCGCTCTTTTAAGGAGTTGTTTGCCTCCACCTCATCAATAAATTGTTTTGCAAATGAAATTTGCGCATTGTGTCTTTGTTTCTCAAAGTAAACAAAGAATCTTTCCAATACCTCCAACAATGTTTTAGCCGCTTCCACCCGTGCAGGGTCGTCGCTTTTAAACTGTCCTTTGGTTTGCAATAAAATGGACGAAATAATACTGTTCCTTTTCTTGCATGCCTCCTTCAGCTCTTCAGTTAACGGAGTTTTAAGCGCCGGAACATTTAATTTTTCCACCAGAGGCGATGCCTCTTTCAAATTTTTCAGCGATTCACTGATGTGTAACGCTTCCACATCAAACGATTCTGTAATTCTGATAATAGAATTATACAGCGTTTGAAACTCCGATTTGCGGGTTTTACTCGCGTCAAAACGTAAAATTTTTGTCATAAATACTAATTTTATAAAATTAAACATATCTGCTTTCCACATTTTCATCCACCTATTTTTAGATATATCCATTCTATAAAATTACCTTGTTCCTCTATTTTACGAATTCGATTAGTTCGAATAAATGGTTTTATTTGCGAAAGCAATTATTTATCTCCTGCTTTTTGCCGGTTTTAGTCCTTAACGCTATAAAGAAACAGGCAAAATTGCATTGACTGGAGAAACACAAATCCCGTGCCAAAAATTTTATTAAATAACAGATATATTTACATTAATTAGTAGTTTAAGGTTGTTAAAATGTATTATAGATATTTGTATGCCATATCATTAACATTTTAACATTTCAATATTGTTGATAACTTATCTCCGCGAGTATGACAGCAATATTTATCTGCCAAAATGTCCATTTTTTAGTATTTTTAGGGTAATTTTATACCGAAAATAATATAATATGTTATTTTTCAATAACTTAATGTTTTACCCGAAGGTATAAAAGTTCGTCCCGACGGACCATGGGGTAAATTGTTTTTTAAAAAAGGACTCGGAAATATACCGTTGGGGAATTCCCCAATATGACATTGTGTCAGGAAATAGACCGTTGGGGAACTCCCCAACGGCATAAAAGGACTCGGAAATGTACCTTCGGGTATTACCCCATGCCCCGAAAGTTCGTCCCGACAGACCATGGGGTAACACCCCGACACAAATTTGCACGCGCTTTTTGGCAAACGTGCGAAACCCCAACCCAAAAAAACACAAGCAAATACATAAAGGGGAGAAAAATAATTGCCGCGCACTGTTAATTTTATCGGGAGAAATGATTAGTTTTGTGGGGAAAAAAATAATAATCATATTTGAATGAAACTATACGAAACATTAGAGCAACAACTCAAGAAAGAACCCAACTTTGTAACAGACAACGGAGAACTGAAAAAATGGGTGGTGCTGAATAAAGCACAGAATTTTGACGAAGAACTTATTGGACTGTTGCTCGATAATGCAGACCTTAAAGAAAAGTTTTTTGTAAATGTGAAAGGCACATTAGTGTTTAACCAAAACTTGTTTGTGCAATTTATGGAGCAGAAAAACTACTTGAACGACAGCTACACCCAATACAAAAACAAAGTTGGACTGACCATTGACGGCAAATACCTGAAACAACGCAACGAAGTGGCTTTGGTTTGGCCATTTAAAGACTGCATATTGGAAGGCGGACAAAGCCGTGAAGAAGATAAACGGGAAGAAATTTTCTTCAATGAAATTTTAGCACAGGACGAAATTACACAGCTTTTAGAGCCAAAAGTTTTGACCAATGCAAAACGCATTGACAAGGACGGAGAAAAACCACTTGACCAATTTAACAGAAACGAGAAAGGCACGATAACCGACAACCTGATTATAAAAGGCAACAACCTTTTAGCCTTGCATACACTTAAAGAAGAATTTGCAGGAAAAGTAAAACTGATTTACATAGACCCGCCATATAACACAGGTAGTGATAGTTTTAAATATAATGACACTTTCACAGAGTCTACTTGGTTAACCTTTATGCATAATCGACTTAAAGCGGCACATAGTTTACTTGACAAATCAGGCGTTCTATTGGTTCAAATTAATGACCACAATCAAACATATTTGAAAATCCTACTTGATGAAGTTTTTAAAAAGGAAAACTTTATCAATATTATTTCCATTAGAACAAAATCACCTTCGGGCTTTAAAACCGTTAACTTAGGCTTATTTGAAACCGCAGAATACATTCTAATGTATGGAAAATCTAAAAACGATTTCAAATACAATCCACAATATGTTGATTCAGGTTATGATGAAAACTATACAGGTTATATTTCGAACATTACAGAAGACCCCGAAAATTGGATAATAGATGATATAAGGAAAATAATTTGTAGAGAAGAAGGTATTGACCCAGATACAACACACCAGCCATATAGCAAGGTCAAAGAGAAAATTGGAGAAGGACTTTACTTTCAAAAATTATCAGACCTTGCTCTTGCAAATGCAAATTCAGTTTTTCGCCTTACCGCCATTGGTGATGACGCAGGGAAAGAAACTCTTGATGCGAAGAAAAAATCCCATAAAAATCCTGAGAAAGTATTGGTTGTTTCAAGAGAGCAAAACGACTCACGATATATTTTAAACGGACAAGAAATTGCATTCTATTCAAAGAAAATAAAGGAAATAGACGGGAAGAAAATACCAACAACAATACTTACTAATATTTGGTCGGATATTGCTTATGAAGGTATAGCTTCTGAAGGTGGCGTGACCCTAAAAAAAGGCAAAAAACCAGAGAAGCTTCTTAGAAGAATTATTGAAATGTCCACAAATGAAAATGACCTTGTTTTGGATTATCATTTAGGTAGTGGAACAACTGCTGCCGTTGCTCATAAATTGAAAAGACAATATATCGGACTTGAACAATTGAACTATGGAGAAAATGATAGTGTCAAACGCCTTAATAATGTCATTAACGGAGACACAACTGGCATTTCAAAATCAGTGAATTGGCAAGGTGGTGGTTCATTAGTCTATCTCGAACTCAAAAAATATAATCAAAACTTTATTGAGCAAATTGAAGAAGCTAAAGACAGCAAAGCACTTTTGAAAGTTTGGGAGCAGATGAAAGCTAAAAGTTTTCTAAATTACAATGTGGACATAAAGAAGCAGGACGAGAATTTGGAAGAATTTAAAACCTTTACGCTTGCCGAACAGAAACAACACCTTTGCGAACTATTGGACAAAAACCAATTGTATGTCAATCTATCTTCGCTCAATGATGCTGATTTTGCCTGCACCGAAGAAGAAAAGAGTCTGAACCATGATTTTTACAGGATAAAAAGATGAACAAGATGGAATTAAAATATTTGACAAAAGACGAACAAGATAAAATTACGCACAATATAATCGGCTGCGCGATGGAAGTGCATAATACAATTGGCAATGGTTTTCAGGAAGTGATTTATCAGCGTTGTTTGTCCATCGAATTGGCAGCAAACAGTATAGAGTACCAACGAGAAGTAGAGATGCCTATTTTTTATAAAGGGCAAGATGTGGGTTTAAGAAGAGCAGACTTTTTAGTGATGGGTGAAATTATGGTGGAGTTAAAAGCAATCATTGATTTAGAAGATGTGCATTTAGCACAGGCAATGAATTATTTAGAAGCCTATAATTTACCCACAGGGTTGTTGATAAATTTTGGATCAAAAAGTCTTCAGTTTAAGCGACTGTTTAATAAATCTTGGCAATCAAAAAATCTTTCCAATCACGGTTCAGACAATTTAAAGAAGTAAGCAAATGGCGTTTTTATATGACATATTGTTACAGGAATTTGGTAAAAGAGCTATAGCACAAGTTACCGTTCCTAATCACATAACCGACAATTTAAAGCCCGGATTTGGACAGCGACCTTATCAGGTTGAAGCTTTTCAGCGATATATTCTTTGCGATTCAGAAGATTTTGAAGGCAAGCCCAAAAGACCCTTTCACTTGCTTTACAATATGGCAACAGGAAGTGGAAAGACATTGATAATGGCAGGTTTAATGTTGCATCTTTACCAAAAAGGTTATCGCAACTTTTTGTTTTTCGTAAACAGCAACAATATCATTCAGAAAACCAAAGACAATTTTCTCAATCCGCAGGCTTCAAAATACTTGTTCAACGACAAAATTGTGATTGACGGGAAAGAAGTGCTAATCAAAGAGATTGACAATTTTGAAGAAGCCGACAATCAGAATATCAATTTGAAGTTTACTACCATTCAACAACTACATATTGACCTAAATAACACCAAAGAAAACAGCATAACCTACGAAGATTTTAAGGACAAGAAATTGGTTTTAATTGCAGATGAAGCTCACCACTTAGTAGCAGGAACAAAATCGGGCAATTTGTTTGGCAGTTGGGAAGATACCGTAAAGAAAATCCACGATTCCAATTTTGAAAATATCCTATTGGAGTTTACGGCAACCATTGACACTGAAACTGCGGAATTAGTAAAACATTATCAAGACAAGGTAATTTTTAAATACGACCTTGCCGAGTTTCGGAAAGACAAATATTCCAAAGAAATCAACTTAATCCGCTCTTTGTATGACGAGCAAGATAGAATCATTCAGGCGTTGATTTTAAACTTGTATCGTCAGGAATTGGCAACTTCAAACAATATCAATTTGAAGCCTGTAATTCTGTTCAAAGCCAAAAAAACAATCAAAGAATCGGAGCATAACAAAGAAAACTTTCACAAACTGATTGATGATTTTTCGGTGGCAATGGTGGAAAAAATACAAAAGACTTCTACTGTTGCAATCGTTCAAAAGGCTTTCCGATTTTTTGAAGCCAAAGGCATTACAGCCAACGAAATAGTAAAACGCATTCAAGCCAATTTCAAACCCGAAAATTGCCTAAGCGCCAACAATGACACAGAAGCGGAGCAAAACCAAATATTGCTCAACACATTGGAAGATGAAAACAATCCAATCCGTGCCGTTTTTGCCGTACAGAAATTGAATGAAGGTTGGGACGTTTTGAATTTATTTGACATTGTTCGCCTTTACGAAGACCGAGACGGGAAAGACGGAAAACCAGGAAAAACGACACTTTCAGAAGCTCAGTTAATTGGTCGTGGTGCAAGGTATTATCCGTTTGCATTAGAACAAGGACAAGACAAGTTTACCCGAAAATTTGATGATGATATTTCCAATGATTTGAAAACATTGGAAGAATTGTATTACCACACCAAAGAAGACAGCCGTTACATTTCGGAATTGAAAAAAGCCCTTGTTGATTCCGGTATTTATGAAGATGATGCTAATTTGGTTCAACTAAATTTGTTCTTAAAACTTGAATTTAAGAAAACCGATTTTTATAAAGACGGACACGTTTTCTTTAATAAGAAAGTGCCAAAGAGTTTCGATAACATTAAATCGTTTGCCGATTTAGGAGTTAAAAAAACCAACTACCGACACACTTTATCTTCAGGTGTTGGCAGAATGTCAGGTGCTTTTACCGAAACGGAAACTTCAGAAACAGAAGCAATCAAAACCAAAGACATAAAATTGACCGAAATTCCAAAAAACACAATCCGTTTTGCATTAAGTCAAAATCCGTTTTACTACTTTGATAGTTTATCGCATTACTTTCCAAGAGTTGGTTCACTTTCAAACTTCATTGATAGTACAGACTTTTTAGCAAGTTTAGAAATAACATTTAGCGGAACAGCTAACAGGCTGAAAGAAATTAGCAATTTCGACTATCTGCAAGCACTAAACGGTCTTTTGCAAAGCATTGAAGCAGACATAAAGAGCAACTCAACAGAATATGAAGGTTCAGACTATATCAAAGAGCCAATTCATAAAGTTTTCAAAGACAAAGAAATTAAGGTTTATAAAGACAGCGAACGAGCAGACGGACAAGAAACTTTGGTAGCCAACGAGCCTTGGTATGTTTACAATGCCAATTATGGAACAAGTGAAGAAAAGAAATTTGTAGAACTATTTTCCAGACGATTTGAAGGACTGAAACAGAAGTTTGAGAACATTTACCTAATCCGTAACGAAAGAGAAATTAAAATATTTGACAAACTCGGAAGGGCTTTTGAACCTGACTTTTTGCTATTCTGCAAACAACGTGATGGAGAGCAAATGACTTTTCAAGTATTTATAGAGCCAAAAGGAGAGCATTTAAAGGGTCACGACAAATGGAAAGAAGACTTCTTAATTGAAATAAGAGCAGAACAAAAGACAATCAACATCCACACAGACACTTATTTGATAACAGCCGTTCCGTTCTACAATTACAACAACGAAAACGAATTTAAGACAACATTAGAAAATACATTAAATTTAACATAAAAAAGCTCCAACTTCCTAGCTCTTGATACGAGAATATCTTATCCGAAGCAATCAGGTTATTAGGATTTATAATTCCATTTGGTGTTAAAACAATAAATACAAAGATTTTCTAACCGAAAAAATCAAATAAATCAACGTGGTTGAAATGCACGGGGATATCGTAGGGACGATGTGCCCTCCATAGGCGGGTAAACACATCGTCTCTACAAACAAATACGGAAAAACAAAACAAACCCATAACCACCACCGCAATAAAATGTCCGGCAATAAATTTCAGGGAAAATACAGAATACCGTCCGCGCGTCATCCGTGGCACGGTTATAATTCCGGGTTGTATTTTATTACCATCTGCACCCGGGGGATGGAACATTATTTCGGGGAAATCATCGCAACGGGTGGGGCGCGTAGGGACGATGCGCACATCGTCCCTACACAGGAAACCAACGAACCGATAATGCATTTCACCGAAATAGGAAAATACGCGGTGGAATGTATAAAAAAAATACCCAATCATTTTCCTGACACAGAAATTCCTGCCTATGTTGTTATGCCTAACCATGTTCATTTAATTGTTGGAATTGATAATAATAATTGTAGAGACGCCATATATGACGTCTCTACGGAAACGTNNCAAAATAACGAAAAAATGAAATCGATTGCCCAAAAATGCGGACGTTTATCACATGTTATTTCAAATTTTAAATCCGCCGTTACCCGTTACGCGAATCAAAA
>LR026962.1:420778-436709 GCA_900498215.1 uncultured Paludibacter sp.
AAAAAGAAGAAATTCTTTCTTTTTACTTTCGGTAGAAAGTTTTCAAGGGGGAATTTCAGATGGCGGGATGTTGTAAGTTTTTGATATTTATGAAAGTATTGTATTTTCTAATCCCTCTTTTTGGAGAAAGTGAGAATTTTGGATAGTATGATATTGTGATTCTTTGATATTATTTTGATGTTATATTATATGTATTATTTTATTCCCCCTTTGAAAAGGGGGTTAGGGGGATTGAAGTAAGCAATAACTTATAAAATAAAAACATATACTTAAAAACGATATAATCTCTACTTAAAATAAAATTATAAACAGATGAAAAAAATCATTCTTTTCTTATGGTTTTCTTTTGCTTTTTCTATCGGTATTTGCGCTCAAAATAACGATATCCGGCGCATTGTAGATGAAATACAAACAAAATACGTACCCGATCAACGTGTGTTGGAATATAATATCGACATAAAACAGCAAGATAATACGCCTACGCTTACGGGCGTAGTTTCCGATGTTCAGGTTTATCAGGAGCTTATCAATTCTTTAAAAACCGCTTCGGTTCCTTTTGTCGACAGTATCCGCGTGTTGCCCGATAAAAAAGCGATAGGAGAGAAGTGTTGGGCTTTTGTTCCGCTTTCGGTAATCAATATCAGCAACAAACCGCTTTTTAGCGCCGAAATAGTTTCGCAAACGTTGATGGGAACGCCGATAAAATTATTGGATAAAAGCAGGGGAGGATGGACGCAAATTCAAACCCCCGACGGTTATATCGGCTGGACGAATACGGATTTGGACGGAATAACCGAGCAACAACGCAAAGCGTATAATGCAAAGGAAAAATTAATTGTAACCGCTCATAACGCGGTGGTTTATGAAAAAGGAAATAAAAAATCGGCGGTCGTTTCGGACGTGGTGATGGGCAATTTATTGGCGCTTGAAGGAAAATACGGCGATGCTGAGTTTTGCGCGGTGTCGCTCCCTGACGGTAGAAAAGGATTTATTTCCACTGCCGAAACACTTCCTTTCACCGTATGGAAAAAAGGCATTCATTTGTCGGGTGACAACTTAATACATTTGGGAAAAGAATTTACCGGACTGCCTTATTTTTGGGGAGGAACTTCTGCGCGGGGAATGGACTGCAGCGGATTTACAAAAACACTTTATTATATGCACGGCATTATTCTGCCTCGCGATGCATCGCAACAATACCGGTGCGGCACGGAGATTGACACAAGCAACGGTTTTGGAAACCTGCAAAAAGGCGATTTATTGTTCTTTGGACGAAAAAACGAGAATGACCCCGGCAATCCTGCCATTATTCATGTGGCAATGTATATCGGCAATAACCAATTTATTCATTCCTCCAATACGGTGCGTATAAGCAGTTTCGACCCGCAAAGTCCGAATTTTGATGAATATAATCTGAAACGTTTTATCGGGGCTAAACGCATTTTAGGAGTTCCTGTAAACGGATATTGGAGCATTTTTGAACATGAGTGGTATAAATGAGTGATGAGTTATAAGGAATAAACGATAAGTAAAGAATTCAACCAATCAATTAATTAACAAATTAACCAACAACAATGGCACAAAATAGACGAAATTTCCTTAAGAATTTAGCAGTGTTAGGCGGATTGAGTATGGTAAATTTGCCTGCTGCAGCCAATGTTTTCACACAAAAATCAAAATCAAATTTATCAGGTAAAATGAAATTAAGTTGGCAACCGTATGATTTGCAATTAAAACATGCGTTTAATATCTCCAATTTTTCCCGCAAAACAACGCCGGTAGTGCTAACCTCCATTGAGTACGACGGTTTAATCGGGTATGGCGAAGCGTCTATGCCTCCTTATTTGGGCGAATCGCAGGCATCGGTGATGGAATTCCTGAAAAAAGTGGATTTATCCGGATTCAACGACCCGCTTAAAATAGAAGAAATACTTCAATATGTTGATTCCATTGCTGAGAATAATACGGCGGCAAAAGCATCGGTGGATATCGCCTTACACGATTTGGCGGGTAAAATCATAGGAAAACCATGGTATCAGCTTTGGGGACTCGATAAGGAAGATATTCCGAATACTACGTTTACCATCGGTATTGATACAGACGACGTTATCCGTGAAAAAGTAAAGGAAGTGGAAGGGCAGTTTAAAATTCTGAAAGTAAAACTCGGAACCTCCAATGATAAGCGGATTATTGAAGCGGTGCGTTCCGTCAGCAGTTTACCGTTGGCGGTAGATGCCAATCAGGGTTGGAAAGACAAACATTTCGCTCTGGATATGATTCATTGGTTAAAAGAAAAAGGAGTGGTAATGGTAGAACAACCGATGAAGAAATACAATTTGGACGATATCGCGTGGGTTACCGAACAAAGTCCGCTGCCGGTGTTTGCCGATGAATCTTGCCAGCGTTTGCATGATGTGGAACGTTTGAAAGGAGCTTTCTCGGGAATTAATATAAAACTGATGAAGTGCACGGGAATGCGTGAAGCGTGGCAAATGCGTAATTTGGCGCAAGTATTTGGAATGAAAGTAATGGTTGGTTGTATGACGGAAACTTCGTGCGCTATTTCTGCCGCGTCGCAATTAACTCCGGGAATTGATTTTGCCGATATGGACGGAGCATTGTTAATAAAAAATGACGCTTTTGACGGCGCAAAACTCACCGAAGGTAAAATGATACCGACAGATTTGCCCGGAATAGGAGCGAAGAAGATTGGTTGATTGGTTGATTGGTTGATTGGTTGATTGGTTGATTGGTTGATTAGTTAATTGGTTGATTGGTTGATTAGTTAATTAGTTAATTGGTTAATTGGTTAATCGGTTAATAAGTAAATTGGTAATTGATAATTGATAATTGATAATTGATAATTGATAATTGGTTCTATCACGTGTTCACCACCAAAGTAAATATACCCGCGTCAACAGTACAAATCGGTTATAATGATAAACTGATGACGTTGGGCTCATGTTTCGCGGAAAACATCGGCAAAAAACTAACAGACGCCTTTTTTCAGGTAAATATAAATCCTTTCGGGGTGTTGTATAATCCGATGTCGGTAAACGATTCGCTTCAGAAATTAATGGGCAATGATTTTTATACTGAAACTGAACTGTTTGAACATCAATCACTTTGGCATAGTTTTTCGCACAGCAGTTTATATTCAGGTGAAACGAAAAAAGAGTGTTTGCAAAAAATAAACGCGAGCCTACAAGAGGCGCGCAAATTCTTGCAAGAAACACGTTTTTTACTGATAACCTTTGGTACGGCGTGGATTTACGAGAACACGGAAGACGGAAAAACAGTTGCAAATTGTCATAAATTGCCTGCCAATCGTTTTCACAGACGGAGATTGAGCGTAACTGAAATTGGCGAGAAGTTTACAATCCTTTTATCTCAATTAAAAGCAAGAAACCCACACTTGGAAGTGATTTTCACCGTTAGTCCCATTCGGCACTGGAAAGATGGAGCGCACGAAAACAATGTCAGCAAATCAGTTCTACATCTGGCTATTGAAGAGTTGAAAGAAAAATTCCCGTTTGTACATTATTTCCCGGCGTATGAAATTCAATTGGACGAATTGCGCGATTACCGTTTTTACGCTCCCGATATGCTTCATCCATCGGAAACAGCGGTGGATTATATCTGGAAACGTTTTTCTGAGACTTATTTCGGGAAGGAGACGGAAGGATTGAAAAAAGAATTGGAACAGTTACGCGCCGATTTAAATCACCGTCCGTTGCATCCGGAATCATCCGAATATCAGCAATTTTTGAAAAGCGTAGAAAAAAGAAAAGCCAAATTGCAGGAAAAATATCCCGGACTTGGCTCACTTTTAGAAGGGAAATAATTTCTTATCANAAAACGGATTAGAACCAAAATCCNACATTCCCCGATACAATTAATTTTTGGTAGGCATTTGAATAACCCAATGTAAGTTCTATAGGACCTACAGGAGTTTTATAGGAATATGTTACACCCAATCCCCACGTTCCCTGGTAGTTTTTGAACTGGTCAAATTCATCGTTTTCCAACATATAATTGCCGGATAGCGTAAAGTAGCTTTTCTTAAAAGCATTATAACGAACTCCCAAACTACCTATAGCCACATTGCGCTTTACTGCCCACACAGAAGGCAACCCGTAAAAAGGTAAATGGTGGTAATAAAAAGCTTCATATTCGGTAGGAACAAGATAATTCCTTAAAAAAACAGGCGTTTTTTCGCCTCGCATAATAAAACGCGTATTGATTCCCGTTAACAACGCTAAATTAGAACCGATGCTTTGAACATTTTTGAGTTTTAATAAAACGATCGGGTGGAGGTCTTTATAGCTTTTATAATCGTGAGCCAATACAAATTCGGAATAAATTTGCGCTCCGCTTGTTGGATAGTAGAAATTATCCAAATTATCGAAATTATAAAAAACATAGTAATTGGAGATGGCATTATCTATCTTGGTCGCAACTACACCGCTATTTTCGGCTGCGTCATAAATATTGCCGATGTAATAATCTTCTTTTATACCCAGACCAATTAAAGAATAATTAAGCACACGTTGATAGGTGTATAATTTTGCTGAGCCGTAATATATGCTTGCGGGGTTGGTATAATTTTTTGTTGTATGTATTTTCATATCGGAGTATGAACCTTCAAGCGCCAATGCTAATTTGGGGAGTTTGTTTTTGTTCATTTCCGCCAAAAAATTAAATCTGGGATTATTTGAAACATCAGCTGTGAACGATAAAAAATTCACCGTATTGGAAAAGTTTTTGCGTGTAGCATTTAATATCACCGAAACCATACTTCGGGTATTTAATCTCATTCCTACATTCAAATCATAGTTTTTACGTTCTTCCACGGTGATGTCGAGTGTTTCACCTTCAGGTTTGTCTATAAATGCGAAATATACACGATTAAAAACGCCTAATCCGTATAAATTTTCTATTGATTTTTTTATTGCAGGTAAATCATAAGTCCCCGGCGTGCGTAGGTTTATAACTTCTAACAACAATTTAGTCGGTAATGAATATTTTCCTGTGAATTGAATTTTTACAATCTTTTGGGTTTTTAATGCGGTTAAACTATCGGTTATTGTTCTGGGTTGCAGATTATATTTCTTTTTTAATGCTCTGATTTGGTCTATAACAGCCATTGCCGATTCTTTGCCTCTACGTATTAATGTGTCTGCCACTTCGTTGGAGAAACTGGATGAATTGTAACCCGTAAGGTTCGGTTCAATTAAAATGTCGCAACGCGCTTTATTTGCAGAATCTTTACGCGCAGTAAGAATTCCCGCAAGTTGAGCCGTTAAATCCATCAACGTAGGAATTCTTTCTTTTTTCTTAAAGGCGGTATTTAAATTTACCCCGATAATAATGTCGGCGCCCATTCTTTTTGCCACATCCGTAGGAAAATTATTGACGGCGCCACCGTCTACCAGCATATAATCCTGGTATTTCATAGGAGCAAATACTCCGGGAATAGCCATACTGGAAAAAATAGCCGTAGGGAGAAATCCCGAATTCAATATTACTTCTTTTCCCGAATTTAAATCGGTGGCAACACAAGCAAAAGAGATGGGAAATTTATTAAAATCTGCTTTTTGCGGAACTCTTGAAGCTAATTCACAAAACAAGTTCAGAACATTTTCGCCTTGTACCACTCCATTACCTAAAGTGGGTTTATTTTCGGCATACACAGGAATTGAAAGCACGTATCTTTGCTGCTCCTGTTGTGTATATTGATCCAACTTTTTACGTGGCAGGTAATCCGAAAGCAATAACGACCAGTTTTCGTTCAAACACATATCGCTCAGGTCTTTGGATGTATATCCGATGGAATATAATCCTCCCATAATGCTTCCGATGCTCGTGCCGACGATGATATCGATAGGAATACCTTCTTTTTCCAATACCTCAAGCACACCAATATGTGAGAAACCTTTTGCGCCGCCTCCGCTTAAAACCAATGCAACCTTGGGGCGTGTAGAATTTTGTGCCTGCAAAAGTGGCAACGCAAAACCGATTATGATAAGTAATAGTATTATTTTTTTCATCTGTTTTAGCGCAGGAGTGGATGTGTTTCCGGTTTATGAACAACACAAAGATAAAAATTTAATACGACTTTTTTATAGCAACAGGCAAAAAAATATTCATCTACCAATATTGCTAAGATTTTGTGTTTTCATCTCAGAAATATAAAATAAATGAATATCGGAGAAATTGAATAATATGGTTAAGAAACTGTTCTCAGAGTTTTTATGTCCAATGGTTTATTGTTCATACTGTGAATTTATCCAGCTTTTCAATCCATTTTAACTTTACGCTTTCAGGTAAATAAGAGGCGGTAAATGAATTTTTGGCAATTTGAATAATTTCTTTTTCCGTCAATTGCAAAGCTTCGGATGTCTGTTCGTAGTTTTCATTTACATATCCTCCAAAATAAGCGGGGTCGTCTGAGTTTATTGTAACCATCAATCCTTTATCGAGCATCTTTTTTAACGGATGATCTTCCAATTTCTTTACTACCTGAAGTTTNAGNTTTGAAAGAGGACAAACNGTTANAGGAATACGCTTCTCCACAAGATACTGCACTAATTTTTCATCTTCCATACAGCGAATTCCGTGGTCAATACGGCTTACTTTCAACACGTTGAGCGCTTCCCAAATATAATCGGCAGGACCTTCTTCTCCGGCGTGCGCTACAACTTGAAATCCGGCGGCGCGCGCTTTTTCAAACACACGGGCGAATTTGCCGGGCGGGTGTCCCACTTCAGAAGAGTCCAAACCAAAACCTATGATTTTATCTTTGAATTTCAATGCTTCCTCGTATGTTTGAAGAGCAGAATCTTCATCCAAATGGCGTAAAAAGCAGACAATAAGGTATGAAGTTATTCCAAATTGATTTTCAGCATCTTTCATAGCTTTTGTAATNCCGTTAATAACGGTTTCCATCGTTACTCCTTTTTCTGTATGCGTTTGCGGATCAAAGAAAATTTCGGTGTGCACTACATTATCTTCATAGCATTTATTGAAATATGCCATTGTTAAATCGTAAAAATCCTGCTCGTACATCAATGCATTAGCGCCTTCATAATAAAGGTCTAAAAACTCCTGCAAGTTACCGAATTGATATGCTTTGCGAAGTTCCTCAATGGTGCTGAACTTGGTTTTTATGTTGTTCCGTTTGGCTATTTCAAACATCAATTCCGGCTCAAACGAACCTTCAATGTGAAGATGAAGTTCACATTTGGGAATTTCTTTNAGGAATTTTTTCAAATCTTTTGTCATTATATTTCAGTATTGTTTTTTTATATAATATATTTTCATTAAAAAAAGTTTACGAAAATATAAAAAATCAGGGCTACGCCCCTCTATAGGAGATGTTGTTTCTTCTCGTTACAGAGACATCGGGACTACGTCCCTTTGTTTGTATTGGTGTATTTTCCTACAAAGATATTGGGAGTAAGTTCCTTTATTTGTGGTATTGTTATTTTTTCACAAAAATCCTCGCGGGCTGTTTCCCTCAAAAAAGCAACATAGTTGCGATTTCTTTGTAACCAAACGAATTACCGAAAAAGTTTTCGCCAAGACATTAGGACTACGTCCCTCTATTTGTATTGTTAGTATTTTTTATAAAAGCCCTCGATGGGCTGTTTTCCTCAAAAAAAAGCAACATAGTTGCGATTTCTTTGTAACCAAACGAATTACCAGAAAAAGTTTTCGCCAAGACATTAGGACTACGTCCCTTTGTTTGTATTGTTAGTATTTTTTATAAAAGCCCTCGATGGGCTGTTTCCCTCAAAAAAGCAACATAGTTGCGATTTCTTTGTAACCAAACGAATTACCGAAAAAAAACGAGGGGCGGAGCCCTGAATGTTTGTGAGATGTATCTGCCTTTTACAATAAGCTTTTCAGCTTTTTTGTGAAATTCATTACATCTTCTTCAGTGGTGTCAAAAGAACACATCCAGCGGAGTTCGCCTGTTTCGGTATTCCAATCGTAAAAGCGATATGTTTCCCTTAAGGGTTCTACGGTATGTTTCGGAATAATAACGAAAAGTGCATTTGCTTGTACCTTTTGAGTAATGGTAACTTCTTTTATTTCCGACAATTGAGAAACTAAGAGTTGTGCCATTTTATTGGAATGCAATGCCATTTTACGCCAAAGTTCATCTTGCAACAAAGCAATGAATTGCGCTGCTATAAACCGGTTTTTGGAGAAAAGTTGTGCGGATTGTTTATGNAAAAAAGGTGCATTTTTCTTTAATTCTTCATTGAAAATTAAAACGGCTTCGCCCATCATTAGCCCGTTTTTAGTTCCTCCAAAGCTCATAATGTCAATTCCGCAATCTACAGTTGCTTCTTTCAATGTTGTCCCTAAATAAGCTACGGCATTGGAAATTCTGGCTCCGTCCAAATGTACGTACATCCCGTTTTTATGTGCAAAATCGGTTAAAGCTTTCAGTTCATCCAAACTGTATACTGTACCTAATTCGGTGCTTTGACTAATGGAAATTACTTTGGGCTGTACGTGATGCACGTTTCCGATGTGAACCAATTCTTTCTCTATAATTTGCGGCGTAAGTTTCCCGTCGGGAGTTGGAAAAGCTATAAGCATACTTCCGCTGCTTTGTACGGGTGCGCCGCATTCATCTACATAAATATGGGCTGTATCGGCACAAATTACTGACTGAAACGGTAACAGACACGTTTTCAATGATACCACATTTGCTCCTGTACCATTGAAAGTGTAAAGCACTTTTACATCTCCAAATTCTTTTTCAAACAGTTTTTGAGCTTCTGTTGTATAATTGTCGTCGCCGTAGGAAATTTCATGTTCACTATTGGCTTTAATAATTGCATTTAAAATCTCAGGATGAATGCCGGAATAATTATCGCTTGCAAATGATTTCATTTTTTTATAGATTTTTATATTTCACCTTCTTGCATCAGGCAAGGAATGTTTTACAAAAAACGTCCGAAGGAGTTTACCTGCGGACGCTTACAATTAATTTATCGTAAAACGTTGACTTTTATCAATATTTAAGCGTAATTTAAATTAAAACTTAAATTTATTGAAGAACCCTTTTTTTTGTTCCACTTCAGAATCGTCATCGTCAGTTACTTCTTCAATAATAGTTTCTTCTACTCTTTGCGCTTTATATTCAGGTCTGGGAGTGGGTTCACCTTGTTCTTTTTTAATAAAGGTTACTACATCTTCCAATCCTTCGATAAATTTGTCAAAATCTTCTTTGTAGAGGAAAATTTTGTGTTTTTCATACGTTACCTGCGCATCTTCATCATATCCGGTTACTTTTTTCTTGCTTTCGGTAATTGCCAGATACAAATCGTCGTTCCTGCTTTTCTTTACATCCAAATAATAAATTCTTTTCCCTGCTTTAATGGCTTTGGAGTAAATGATTTCACTGTCTCTTTTGTCTAACTCAATTTTTCTTTTTTCACCTTCCATAGTCAATTCATATAAAAACAGTCCTGTATCCATTTTATACACAGATAGTTGGATTCTGTCGTTAATTAATAATTATTTAATTTAATGGTTAATAAACTCTATTAGTTTAATAATTTGGGTGTAAATTTCCGAATATTTTTTCAAATTATCAAGCGAAAACCGATTTTTATTTCAAATTCTATGAAAAAAGTTTGATTTTTTGAATGATTTATAATAACGATGAAATAAAGAAAGGTCGTATTTTATTATACCTTCATTCATTTTTTTTATTATTTTCACGCAGAAAAGGAAAAATTTTCTATCTTTGTACACAATTTAACGCTACGCGAGCAATAATTTTATGATAAACAGAGCTTTACTTCGGATAAAGATTATTCAAATCATTTATTCCTATTACAAAAGCGAAGGGAATTCAATTCCTGCGGCTGAAAAAGAGTTATTTTACAGTATTGAAAAAACCTACCAGTTGTATTTTCATCTGCTTTGGTTGAGCGTAAAAATTACGCATTACGCTTCGCTAAAAATAGATGCAAAAAGAAATAAGCTCCGTCCTACAGAAGAAGATTTACACCCTAATACGCGTTTTATTGATAATACCTTTGTAAAACAATTAAGCCAAAATAAACAACTCCAAAAATTATTAAATCAAAACAATGTTTCCTGGGATAATCAGGAAAATATTATTAAAGACCTTTATGATGCCGTTTGTGAAGCCGATTTTTATAAAGAATATATGACGGCATCAAATGTAGATTACAACGCGGACAAAGANNTTTGGNGAAAAATATATAAAAAAATAATATTAGCCGACGAAGAATTATATAATTCAATTGAAGACCAAAACATTTATTGGACAGACGATCTTGAAATTATTATCAGTTTTATTATAAAAACCATNAAACGNTTTGAGGAAAANAATGGAGCTGACCAAGAACTGCTTCCGATGTTTAAAGATGAAGAAGACAAAGAATTTGCAAGCAAATTACTTACTACGGCTCTCACAAACGGTAATGTTTATCGGGAAATGATAAACGCGCATACCAAAAATTGGGAACTCGACCGTATTGCATTTATGGACATAGTAATTATGGAAGCGGCGCTGGCAGAAATCATGTCGTTTCCAACCATTCCCGTAAATGTAACATTGAATGAATATATTGAAATATCAAAATCGTATAGTACCGATAAAAGCGCTATTTTTATCAATGGAGTATTGGATAATATTGTGAAAGAACTAAAAGCAGAGAAAAAACTTATAAAAGTGGTAAAAATATAATTTTCTTTTCAGGTTTTGAGTTTTAAATTATTATTCTTCTGATTATAAATTACAAATCTGTCACAGACAGGCAGCTATAAACTATAAATTATAAACTATTATGAACTTATTAAGTATTTTATTGCAAGCTGCGCCGGCAGCAAAACCCGCAGCAGGACCTATGGGCGGCGGTATGAGTATGATGTTAATGATGTTGCTTATTTTTGTGGTGTTTTATTTCTTTATGATACGTCCGCAAACAAAACGTCAAAAAGAAATTCAAAAACAACGTGAAGCAATGAAACCCGGTGATAAAGTAGTTACATCCGGCGGAATCTATGGAAAAATAAAAGATATTAAAGAAAAAACCGTTACTGTAGAAATAGCTGATAACGTACGTATTACAGTAGATAGAAATTCAGTATTTGCTACTGCTGCAGATATACCTACAGAAACAAAATAAATTCTTTCAAAAATATTGAATGATGACTGCGTCAACCGGAACAGGAGGATGGGCAAAAAAAGCATTATTGAAACTTAAAACACTTTTCATTTCGAAAGATGTTTTGAGTTTCGTGCTTTTTCTTATGCTTTCCACTGCATTTTGGTTTGTGCATACATTGGATAGAGAAAGACAAGATATAATTAAACTACCTGTAGAATACACGGGAATTCCTGATGATATTGAAATAAAAAATAAACTTCCTCGTCAAATTACAGTAACTATACGAGACGAAGGAATGAAATTAATACAATATTCCCATAGGAAACTAGACCCGATGAGTATTGATTTAACAAGAGTTTATTTTTCAAAAGGAAAAATCATAATTTCCCCGGATCAACTGAAAAGTAAAATGTCCAACTATTTTTTACCCACCACTGCGGTACTTAAAATAGAACCGGATTCGTTGGTAATTGTATATCAAAAACTTGCCACAAAAGAGTTGCCGGTAAAATTGAATGGCGACTTACAACTTGCACAACAATATATTTTGAGNGACAGTATTCGCATTNAACCCTCGCGAATAAAAGTATTCGGACCGGAACATATTCTGGANACGATGAAAGCCGTTTACACTGAAAAATTAAATTTNAAAAGTATTTCGGATACCACGCAAATACAAAGTAAATTGCTAGAACAGAAAGAAATAAGATATTCTTTTAACGATGTAAATATCGGCATTTTTGTAGAAATGTTCACTGAAAATAAAACCGAGATTCCTATCACAATTATAAATACTCCGCCCGATTTATCTGTCAGAATTTTTCCCGTATCGGTAAAAGCTATTTACAACGTAGGTTTGAGCAACTTTAATAAAGTAAATGCAAATAACATAAAGGTTGTTTTCGACTATAAAGATGTAGCCAATTCCCAAAAACGAAAAAACAAACTCAGGATAGTAAACAATTCGCCCTATATATCAAATTTAAGAATTGACCCCGATGAGGTTGAATTTTTACTGGAAAAAAAATAATTTGTACTTAAAGTCGCCAAATACCAAAATTACCACAATGAAACCTATCCAAATGGTTGACTTAAAAAGTCAGTATGAAAAAATAAAAACCGAAATCAATGCCGGTATTCAAGAAGTGATTGACAGCGCCGCTTTCATTAAAGGCGGGAAAGTCAATGTTTTTCAAAAAAATCTGGAAAAATATTTGGGAGTAAAACACGTTATTCCGGTAGGAAATGGTACCGATGCGTTGCAGATTGCCTTAATGGCATTAGATTTGAAACCCGGCGATGAAGTGATTACCCCGACATTTACATTTATAGCTACAGCCGAAGTAGTTGCTCTTTTGGGTTTAACGCCTGTGGTTGTGGATGTTGAACCCGATACGTTTAATATTTCCATAAAAAGTTTGCGTAAAGCTATTACTCCCAAAACCAAAGCCATTGTTCCCGTGCACCTTTTCGGACAAAATGCCGATATGGAAGAAATTTTGGAAATAGCAAAGGAACATCATTTGGCAGTAATTGAAGACGCATGTCAATCCATTGGTTCCGTTTATACATTTTCAGATGGGAAAAAAGTACACTCAGGCTGTATGGGCGATATTGGATGTACATCGTTTTTTCCCTCCAAAAATCTCGGTTGTTATGGGGATGGTGGAGCTATTTTTACCAATAACGATGAATTAGCTGCAAAAATGCGTGCCGTTGCAAATCACGGAATGGTAGTGCGTTATTACCACGATTTTGTTGGAGTAAATTCACGTTTAGACAGTATGCAGGCTGCTGTTTTAGATGTAAAATTAAAATATTTGGATGATTATATTGCAGCTCGTCAGCGTGCCGCTGCTTTTTATGATAATGCATTTGCCGATACTGCTAAAATAACAATTCCTGTTCGTACAAAACAATCCACACACGTCTTTCATCAATACACCGTTAAGCTAAACGGTGTGGGTAGAGAAACTTTGCAAAAGCAATTAGCTGAAAAAGGAATTCCGGCAATGATATATTATCCTGTTCCGCTCCATTTACAAAAAGCATATACTGATGCGAGATATAAAGAAGGAGATTTTCCCAATGCAGAAATGTTGTGCAATTGTGTACTATCACTGCCGATGCATACGGAATTGGACGAGGAACAATTGAAGTATATTACTGAAAATATTTTGGAATTAGTTAAATAGTTGATTAGTTGATTAGTTAAATGGTTAAATGGTTAAATAGTTAACTGGTAAATAGTAAAGAAATATGGCAAGTGGCTTTGAAGATTTGGAAGTTTGGAAAGAATGCAGGAAATATAGAATATCTATTTCTAAAATAGTTAAAACATTTCCTAATGAAGAAAAATATCGTTTAACTGACCAAATTATTCGCTCAAGTCGATCAATCACAGCGAATATAGCCGAAGGAGATGGACGTTTTCATTATCAAGAAAACACACAATTCTGTCGGCAGGCAAGAGGTTCATTGAAAGAAACTTTAGATCATTTGATATGTGCTTTTGATGAAGAATATATATCTGAAAATCAAATTAATGAGTTTAGAACACAATACGAAATTTGTTTGCGATTATTAAATGGTTATATTTCTTTTTTGCAAAAAAGAAAAAATGAGTCATAAACCAATACACTAATTAACTAATTAACCAATTAACCAATTAACCAATTAACCAATTAACCAATTAACCAAACTTATGAATTATTTTGCACATTCAACAGCGGTTATCGACGACAATTGTAATATTGGCGACGGAACAAAAATATGGCATTTTTCGCATATTATGAGCGGTTGTACTATTGGCGAGCAATGCAATATTGGACAAAATGTTGTAATTTCGCCACANGTGGTGCTTGGCAAAAATGTGAAAATTCAAAATAATGTTTCGGTGTATACAGGTGTAATTTGCGAAGACGATGTTTTTTTGGGTCCTTCTATGGTTTTTACCAACGTAATTAATCCTCGCAGTCACGTAAACCGCAAAAACGAATATGCACAAACTTTAGTGCGTAAAGGTGCAAGCATAGGTGCAAATGCAACTATTGTGTGCGGAAATGAAATTGGAGAATATGCTATGATTGGCGCCGGATCTGTAATAACTAAACCGGTAAAACCTTTTGCTTTAGTCGTGGGAAATCCTGCTCGTCAAATTGGTTGGGTAAGCAAAAACGGACATCGTTTGCATTTTGATAAAAAAGGAATAGCAATTTGTCCGGAAACGGGAGAGAAATACAAATTGGATAATGAACAATGTTCAATGAACAATGACCAATGCTATTCATAATATAGCTTTACTGTTTATTTAAATTTTGTAGCATGTTAGAGAAAGATAATGTAATTTTAAGTAAAACTTTTCAGTTTGCTTTGAATACAATTGATTTTGTTGAGATATTAACCGAGAAGCAAAAATTCGTAATAGCTAATCAACTGCTTAAATCAAGTTGTTCTATNGGTGCTAATGTCCGTGAGGCCCAACATGCTGAAAGTAAAACAGATTTTGTGCATAAAATGAAAATTGCAGCAAAAGAGGCGGAAGAAACAGAGTATTGGTTGTTATTATGTAAATTCTCTCAACATTATCCCACAAATGAAGAGTTGCTGAAAGATATTAAAAACATTCAAAAAATAATCACTAAAATAATATCTACCTCGAAAGATAATCTAAAAAACAACAAATAACCAATAATCCAAATATAATTGGAAATTGGGAATTGATAATTGGAAATTAATATGATAAAATTCGCAGTAATAGGGCAGGGGCATATAGGAAAACGCCATGCAGAAATGATTCGTCGTAATCCTGATTCAGAATTAGTGGCAGTTTGTGATGTTTTACCAAAAGAAAAATTGGGTTTGGAAAATATCAAAGAGCCGTTTTTTAATAGTTATGAAGAATTTTTAGATGCTAATCTGGATGTTGATGTGATCAATATCTGTACTCCAAATGGTTATCANGCNGATTATGCCATCAAGGCGCTGAAAACACGTAAACATGTGGTAATTGAAAAACCAATAGCTTTGACGAAAAAGGATGCTGAAAAAATNGTTTTCAAATCGCTTGAAATGTCACGAAATGTNTTNTGTGTNATGCAGAATCGTTATTCACCGCCTTCTGTTTGGTTGCGTGAAATTATGGATAATCGTACGTTAGGTAAAATTTTTATGGTGAAATTAGATTGCTATTGGAATCGTGACGACCGTTACTATAAAAAAGGAAATTGGCATGGTGACGCAAAACTGGATGGCGGAACATTATTTACCCAATTCTCTCATTTTATTGATATTATGTATTGGTTATTCGGAGACATTACCAATATTCGCGGAAATTTTGCCGATTTCAGCCATAAAGATTTAACNGATTTTGAAGATAGCGGAGTGGTTACTTTCGACTTTGTTAATGGAGGTATGGGATGTTTGAACTATTCAACATCTGTTTGGGACACAAATTTGGAAAGCAGCATTACCATTATTGGCGAAAAAGGAACCATCAAAGTTGCTGGACAATATATGAACGATGTAGTTTATTGTCACGTAAAAGATTATGAAATGCCTGAATTAGCGCCTTCTAATCCTCCTAACGATTATGGATTGTACAAAGGTTCAGCTCAAAACCACCATTATGTAATTGAAAATGTGGTAGAAAAACTCACAGATAAAGGAACAATCACTACCAATGTATTGGAAGGGTTGAAAGTGGTGGATATTATCGAACGTATTTATCAAGTACGTGATGCACAGTGGAAAAAATGAGCAATAAA
>LR026962.1:437479-487460 GCA_900498215.1 uncultured Paludibacter sp.
TTACGTCATTGTGTGAATTCCATTTCAATGAATTTTGTGCCGGATAAAACAGCAACAACGGAAGTCGCTTATTTTGCCTCCGGATGTTTTTGGGGTACAGAATATCATTTTATGAAAGCAAAAGGAGTGCGTGCTACTACTGTGGGTTATATGGGCGGACATACAATGAATCCCACATACAAAGAAGTTTGCACAGGTACAACGGGACACGTAGAAACAACCGAAGTACTTTTTGATACAACTCAAACAACTTATGAGGATTTGATAAAACTTTTCTTTGAAACGCACGATTTCACTCAAACTGACGGTCAAGGACCGGATATTGGTGAACAATATCATTCCGTTATTTTTTATGCAAACAACGAACAAAAAGCCATCGCCGAAAAATACATCAAAATCTTGACAGAGAAGGGTTATAAAGTGGCTACCCAACTTCGACCTGCCGAAAATAACGAATTTTGGGATGCCGAAGATTATCATCAGGAGTATTACGACAAGAAAAACGGAACACCTTATTGTCACGCATATAGAAAAATATTTTAAATTTGTATTTTGGGTTCAACGATTTCTTAATCGTTTATAAATGAATATACATTATAAATTCAAATTTTATGAAAAACAGATTGAATATCCTTACTTTACTTTTATTTATCTCCGTATCATTATTTTCACAACAAGTTCGTCCCGTTAAGAACATTATTTTGATGATTTCGGACGGAACATCACTGTCGGCGTTGTCAGCATCACGATGGTTAAAAGTATATCGAAATGAAGGAGATAAATTAAATATCGACCCTTATTTGTGCGGTACGGTTACTACTTTTTCTTCCAATGCACCCATCGGAGATTCCGCACCTACCACTTCGTGTTACGTTGATGGAATTCCAGCACAAGCAGCGAATATTGCAATGTATCCGTCTGTTGACGAAGGAAACGATTTAGTTAAATTGGACTCCGCAATGACTTATCAACCACTTACAACGCTTTTAGAAGCAATGCAATGGGAACAGAAAAAGTCTTCGGGTTTGGTAGTAACTTGTGAATTTCCGCACGCAACGCCTGCCGATTGTTCCGCGCACTACTATAATCGCAATAATTACAGTGCAATAGCGCCTCAAATGGCTTTTAATAACCTGAATGTAATGTTTGGAGGCGGTACAGGCATTGTTACTGATGTTATGAAAAAATATTTTACAGAAACAGGAACAACCTATCTTGAAAACGACAAAAAAGGAATGCTTTCTTACGCCGGAAATAAAATCTGGGCATTGTTTGGAGAGCGCGAATTACCTTATGATTTGGATAGAGATACAACTCGAATTCCATCTTTAGCTCAAATGACAAATAAAGCATTGCAAATTCTGAATAAAAATAAAAACGGATTTTTCCTGATGGTGGAAGGAAGCAAAGTGGATTGGGCGGCTCACGCAAACGACCCGATTGGCATTATGACTGAATTTTTGGCGTTCGATAAAGCTGTGGGAGAAGCTATTAATTTTGCAAAAAAAGATAAAAACACGCTTGTTGTTGTAACTGCAGATCACGGAAACAGTGGATTTTCCATTGGTAGAAACGGCTTAAGTAAAAGTTATACAACATTAACATTGGACGATTTATTTGGAACCGTTTCTAAATTTAAACACACTGCCGAAGGATTGGAAAAAATCTTAATTAACACAAAACCGAAAGATATAAAAAGCGTTTTTAAGGAAAATACCGGTATTGATTTGACTGATGAAGAATTAAAAGCGCTGTTAAGTTCTGAAAATTATCATTCGGAAGATTACACCAAGGTAGGAACGGGCGAAAATATGACAGCACATATTATAAGTATATTAAATTCGCACACGCCCTTTGGTTTTACCACCCACGGACATACCGGCGAAGAAGTATTTTTGGCTCTTTATCATCCGCAAGGCGATATTACTTTAGGAAATCGCAGAAATACAGAATTGCACAAATATATGTACAAAGCATCAGGATTAAAAACATCGCTTGCTACATTCAACTCAAATAAATACGCCAAACATACCGAAGTTTTTGCTAATGCGGATTATAAGATAGAAATTGCAGCCGATAAATCCGCAAAACTTGTAGTAAAAAAAGGAAATAACATTTTGGAAATTCCTGCATTTTCGTCTGTTGCAATGTTAAACGGAAAATCTTTCAATATGGGTTCTGTTGCAGTATATGTGGATAAAAACAATACGTTTTATATTTCCAAAAATTTGTCGGAGAAGTTGAAATAACGATTCAATAAATAATTAATGAAACGAGAGTCAGTCGGCTCTCGTTTTTTTGTTTAATTTATTTGCTGAATTTTTTCTTTAATCTGTTAATTATTTATCTTAAATTTTTAACTTTGCAATTCTACATACTACAAACTAAAAAACCATAAACTAATATGACCATTCGTCAACTTTCTGTTTTTTTGGAAAACAAACCGGGTTATTTGGATGAAATGCTTTCGGTTTTAGCAAAAAACAATATTAATATTAAAGCGCTGACCATTGCCGATACCAGCGATTATGGCATTGTTCGGCTTTTGGTTTCCGATCCGCAATTAGCGTTGGAAAAACTTCGCGAAGAGCATTACACGGTTCGTATTCACGATATTTTATCGTTGGAAATGGATGCAGCGCCGGGTTCTATGTATAAAATCCTTGATTTATTTACCAAAGCCGGAATAAGCATCGAATATATTTATGCTTTTAGTTTTGGAGATAAATCGGTGATGGTATTACGCACCGATAACCGCGAAAAAGCAGTGGAAGTTATCCTAAAAAACAATTTAAAATCAATTACGGAAGAAGAACTTCGTTAGTTTCAAGTTCATAGTTCAAAGTTTCAGGTTTTTGATTTCTTGAAATTAAACCAAAGTACAAATTAACAAATCAACGAATTAACTAATGCCTATTTGGAACAAAGAAATAGAGTGTATGCCGCAAGAAGCGATGCGGAAATTACAAGGAGAACGATTACGTTCACTGGTGGAAAGAGTGTATAGTAATGTACCGTTTTATAAAATGAAAATGGACGCTATCGGAGTAAAACCATCCGATATTCACACCATTGATGATATTGTAAAATTACCGTTTACGTATAAACAAGATTTGCGAGATAATTATCCGTTTGGACTTTTTGCCGTACCAATGAAAGAAATTGTACGCGTACACGCGTCGAGTGGAACCACCGGAAAACCTACTACGGTGGGTTATACCATCGAAGATATTCGTAATTGGCGGGAAGTGGTGGCACGTTGCTTTGGAATGTGCGGTATTGATCATCACGATATTATGCAAGTTTCGTATGGTTATGGACTTTTTACGGGCGGTTTAGGCGTTCATTACGGAGCAGAAAAAGTAGGTTGTTCCGTAATTCCTATTTCAGGAGGAAACACACGTCGCCAACTCCAATTAATGGCAGATTTTGGCTCTACAGTTTTGGCTTGCACCCCTTCGTACGCGCTTCATTTGGCAGATGCAATGTCTGAATTTGGTTATTCATTGGACGATATGAAATTACGTGTAGGTGTTTTTGGCGCTGAACCCTGGACGGAAAATATGCGGAAAGAATTGGAGCGAAAATGGGGAATAAACGCTTTTGATATTTATGGTTTAAGTGAAATTATGGGACCGGGAGTAGCAAATGATTGCATTCATCACCAGGGACTTCACGTACACGAAGACCATTTTTATCCTGAAATCGTACACCCCGACACAAAACAACCGCTTCCTGACGGAGAAGAAGGTGAATTGGTTTTCACCACACTTACAAAAGAAGGAATTCCACTTTTACGTTATAATACACGAGATCTTTCCACTCTTAACCGTGAAAAATGTGAATGTGGACGTACGTTGGTGCGTATGAAGAAAATTACCGGACGCAGCGACGATATGTTAATTATTCGAGGAGTAAATCTTTTTCCATCGCAAATTGAACACGTACTTCTCGAAATGGGCGAAACATCAGCGCATTATATGTTATATGTAGACAGAACAAATAATTTGGACACGCTCGAACTTCAGGTAGAATTGGACGAAAGCAAACTTACCGATACCATTAAAGATTTGCAAAATCTCTCAAAACGCATTGAGCACGCTTTAAATAGCGCTATAGGTTTAAGCGTAAAAGTAACTTTGGTAGAACCAAAAACCATTGCACGAAGTGAAGGAAAAGCAAAACGGGTAATTGACAGAAGAGTACAATAGCTTTCAATATTTATTTCGTCACTTTTTTATTACGGTATTAAATAAATGAAATAATAACATTTAAAAACGGAAAATAATGAAAAGAAAATTTTATTTTACATTTGTCATTGCACTTGCCGTAACATTATCTTATGGGCAAAATGCGTACAATTTCAATCCAAAAGATGAATACCAGTTCAAAGCTGCAAGTGCCGACGGTGAAGTTTATGCCGTAAAATTCAACACATCAGAAAAAAAAGTGGATGAAACTATATTAATTGATTTAAAGACAAATCAGTCTAGAAAAACCATTTATAATGAAAATGGATACCCGGAAGAAACATATCAGAATGAAAAATTATATGTTTATAACGATAATGATGGTGAAATCAGCATGTTATCTGCCAATGAATATGAGAACCAACAATTGATGAAAGATGCTCAAATTCTTAAATCTCAAGGAATAAATCTTGGTTTTATGGATAAATTGGTCGTAGATAATTCTAACTGGCTCGAAAAAATATCGCAAAATAAAAAATATATTGATATGGCAGTAGTTACAGTAGCTTATTGTGAAACTACTTTAGCGTGTCTGGGAACAGGTGTAAATCCTGTTTTAGCTATTCCTTGTGCATCGGGATTAGTAAATTTAATAGGAAAAAACTATAATTCTACCAATCCTGAATTATCAGAAACTATGGATGTGGTATCAGGAGGTGTGGATTTTTTGCATGATTATATTGTAAAAGGAAAAAAAATAGATGCTTGGGATCAGGTTGTGAATCTTATTGATGAGACTAATTCTTATTACAACGAGCGTAAAGAAAAAATGCATCAGAACGCAGAACTTATTAGAGCTTCGCTGAAAGAAGAACGTGAGATGAAACGCAATCAGTCTTATGAGGAAAAAACAGATTGTGATCCCGTTTCAGTGTCTCAAAAAGGTGGTATTATAGAAAAAGCTGTTAAAAAATTAGATGCTGTTGATTTAGAAATAAAAGCAATTGATGACAATTTGGTCAAATTATTCAAAGCTGGAAAACTTACCAAAGAAATAACGGCATCGGAAAATACACGTAAAAAGAGCTTGCAAGACAAAAAAATAGAAATAAAAAAAGCTGCTGCGGATGAATTTAATGATTCTCTCAAATCTCCCAAACCTTATAGTTGGAAAAAAACAGACGGAGAAGCATATTATTCCATTACCGGATTGAAATTTACCGGCATTCGATGGAATAAATACGATGATATGCCTTCTGTAAACTTTGAAGTTACATTTTCATCACGTATGAAACCCAAATATGTTATGATTCTTGGAGAAATGAAAAAATTTGAAACCTATATGATGAATCTCGGCTTTCAATGGTACGACAAAAAAATGAAATTAACCAACGGAATGTTAGTTGTAAATAAAGATTTTAGAGCGGCAGGAAAATTGACTTTTGCAATTCGCTGGTTCGACTTTTTAAATACACCGGTTATCAACTTTAATAAATCTGATTTCAGGGTAGATTATTCATTACCTCAGAAATAACATCCTACATTGTGTAGAACAAAAACCAATTACTTTTGCCTTTTACCTTTACAACTTTATAAACTTATATATGATTTCAAAACAACTTGTAGACGAGCTTTTTGCTCAATTCGGAACCGATGATATCACACAGCTTTCTATTCGTGAAGTAGGAAAATTGGTGAGTATGATAGAGCAGGAGAGTGGTGTGGAATTTATCCATATGGAAATGGGCGTGCCGGGACTTCCACCTTCGCAAATTGGAATTGAGGCAGAAAAAGAAGCGTTAGACAAAGGACTTGCACAATTTTATCCCAATATTGAAGGGATAGAACCTGCTAAAACAGAAATTGCCCGTTTTGCAAAGTTATTTATGAATTTGGATGTTTCACCCAAGCAATGTATTCCCACAGTGGGAGGGATGCAGGGAAGTTTCGCGGCTTTGCTTGCCGCAGCGCGTACTAATCCCGAAAAACCTTACACGCTGTTTATTGATCCCGGATTTCCTGTGCAAAAATCGCAACTGCATTTGATGGGTGTTCCTTTCAAAACATTCGATTTGCTCAATTACAGAGGCGAGAAACTAAAGGGAAAATTAGAAGAATTTCTCAAAGAGGGGAATATTTGCTCTATTTGTTATTCTTCTCCCAACAATCCTTCTTGGATTTGTTTTACAGACGAAGAATTGAAAACCATAGGCGAATTGGCAAATAAATACGATGTGATTGTTATTGAAGATTTAGCTTATTTTGGAATGGATTTTCGTCAGAATTATGGTTTTGCAGGCATAGAACCTTATCAACCAACCATTGCACATTATGCTGAAAACTATATTTTATTGCTTTCCACATCCAAAATTTTCAGTTATGCCGGACAGCGAATAGGGATGATGATTTTTAGCGAGAAAAGTTATTCGCGCAAATATCCAAATTTAAAAAACTATTTTACATCCGATACGCTCGGACATTTTATTCCCTATGGCGTTTTATATGCCACCACTGCGGGAACCTCACACACGGCACAATATGCTCTTACAAAAATGCTGAAAGCGGCGAACGACAATCAATTGAATTTTACGGAAGCATTACATTTATATGGCGAAAAAGCAAAAAGAATGAAAGAAGTTTTTCTCAGTCACGGTTTTTACATTGTGTATAACGACAATAAACGTGAACTGGCTGACGGTTTTTATTTTACCATTGCTTATCCGGACTTGACCAGTGCGGAACTGATGCGAAAATTCCTTTACTACGG
Source organism: uncultured Paludibacter sp. (assembly GCA_900498215.1). Classification (GTDB taxonomy): domain Bacteria; phylum Bacteroidota; class Bacteroidia; order Bacteroidales; family Paludibacteraceae; genus UPXZ01. The sequence goes on from LR026962.1 coordinate 444,437, forward strand.
CATCAGCGCCATTTCGTTAGCCATTACCGGCAGTGAAAACCCAAATGGTTTGCGCGCGTGTGTATCTTATGTTGGGTTGGATCAAATTCCTGTGTTGGAAGAGAGGTTGAAAGAATTTGATAAAGAAATGAAAATGAATTTATAATCTAAAATATTTTNAANTCAAAACGCTACAAATTATCACTATTTGTGGCGTTTTTTTATCAATAAAAAGTGTTGAAAAAATTATTGTATTTATTATCTTTATATCAAAAAAGAAATAAATATTTTCTGTATTTTTACACAAAAATATCAATTAACATATAGAAATAAATCGTCAATTGTAAATAAAATTACTATGGAAACAGTTCGTACAAACGAAGTTATTGAATGGGCAAAAGATTTTCTGAAAAAAGCTGAAAAAGAAATCACCACCGATGAATTAAAAGAGCAGCAGAAGTATGCNGTTTTAGTTCAAAATCCGAACGATAAAGTGCTTATGACCAAGATGTTGGATGAAACTTCACAAATTCGGGACAAAGCAAAATTATCCAAACGCATCAAACTATTGATTAGTGAATACGGTGTTCCTGAATTTTTCAACGGATACGAAAAAGTGCTGTTAAAACTTTACACCTCCATTGGTTATTTGTTTCCGGCTGTTTCTGTGCCTTTTTTCAAAAAATATTTACGNACATCAACCAATAAAGTAATTATCAATGAACGTGAAGACTTGCTGAAAGCGCATCTTGGCTCGCGTAAGCAACAAAAAATCGGTCANAATGTAAATTTACTGGGAGAAGTAGTGATTGGCGATAACGAAGCCCGTAAACGTTATGAACACTATTTAGAAGGATTGAAAGACCCGAACATAAACTATATTTCAGTAAAACTTTCCGGTATTTATGCGCAAATCAACGCATTAAATCACGAACAAAATAAAAAAGACCTGTGCAAATTGATGGGAAATATCTATCAACAGGCAATGGATTATCCTTTTACAGACGAAAATGGAAATAAAACNAANAAATTCGTCAATTTGGATATGGAAGAATACAAAGACGCCGATTTAACAATGGACGTGTTTATCAGTACNTTATCCGAACCGAGNTTTAAAAATCTTACTGCCGGCGTGGTAATTCAAGCGTATTTGCCGGATGCAACCCGACTTCAGGATGAATTGCTCGCTTTTGCTAAAAAACGCGTTGCCGAAGGCGGCGCTCCGCTTAAAATGCGTTTGGTAAAAGGCGCGAATTTAGCAATGGAAAGCATTATTTCTTCTTTAAAAGGTTGGGAAAATCCGATTTACGATACCAAAATTGAAGTGGATGCCAATTATTTGAAAGTGTTGGATAAAGCATTATTACCCGAAAATGCAAAAGTGGTAAGTGTTGGTGTGGCTTCACACAATTTCTTTACTATCGGTTATGCGTTTTTATTGGCAAAAAAGAACGGAGTGGAAGAATTTGTTACATTTGAAATGCTGGAAGGAATGGCAAATCATTTGCCGCGTGTAATGCGCCACCTCGAAAAACAGATTATTCTTTATACTCCGGTGGTTAAAGACGAACATTTTCTGAACGCTGTGTCTTACTTGGTGCGTCGTATGGATGAAAATACCGGAAAAGACAATTTCTTGACCTATTCTTTTAACTTGAAAGAAGGAAGCAAGGAATGGAATTTCTTAAAAGAGCAGTTTGAAAAAGCAATGGAATTGAAGGACAAAGTTTCAACAACGCCAAAACGCACTCAAAACCGCCTGAAAAAAGCAGAACCTAAAAAAGATATTTCCGGATATAAAAATGAGCCCGATACCGATTTTGACCTGAAACCAAACAAAGAGTGGGCGGATAATATCCGTAAAAAATGGATGAAATCCCTCAATGACAAACCTTATCAAATTCCGGTACAAATTGGCGATAAAGAAACGGAAGGAGAGAAAAAAACATCCTATTTCGANCATAATCAAACAGAAAAAATANGTGTTTGTGAAGTTTCGCAATCAAGCAAAGAACAGGTAAAAGAAATCATTCAAATTGCCGANAAAGATGCATCGGGATGGAGAANAAAATCGTTGAAAGAACGTACGGAAATNCTGAATAAAGTTGCAGATAATTTGGCAAACGACAGGGNAAATTTAATCGGTTGTATGTCGGCTATCACTGGAAAAACCTTTGGAGAAGGCGATGTGGAAGTTTCGGAAGCCATTGACTTTTGTCGTTATTATCCGTATTCAATGAAAACTTTTGAAGATTTGGAAACTGTTTCTTACGCTCCCAAAGGCATTATTCTCGTTATTCCGCCCTGGAATTTCCCAACCGCTATTCCTGTAGGTGGTGTTGCATCTGCATTGGCAGGCGGAAACACCGTAATTTTGAAACCGGCAACAGTTGCTTTCCCAATTGCTTGGGAATTTGCACAAAGTTTTTGGAATGCAGGCGTACCTAAAGATGCCTTGCAGGTGGTTTGCACGGCTACGCGTGATGCATTGAACNAACTTANCACACATCCTTNCATCAAGCATATTATTCTCACAGGTGGAACAGATACGGCTTTCCGTATTTTGGAAGTAAATCCGAAAACACCGCTTTCAGCAGAAACAGGCGGAAAAAATGCCATTATTCTTACCGCCAGCGGCGACCGCGATCACGCCATTATGAGCGTGGTAAAATCAGCGTTCAGTAATGCAGGGCAAAAATGTTCGGCATGTTCGCTGTTTATGGTTGAAAAAAGTGTGTACGATGATCTGGGTTTTCGTGAAAAATTGGTGGATGCGGTTACAAGTGCGCGTACCGGAAGTGCGTGGGACGGTGGAAATATTGTGGGTCCGATGGTTACAAACAACAACGATAAAATGTTGCACGCCATCGAAAATTTGGAAGAAGGTGAAAGTTGGCTGGTAAAACCGGAATTTATTGATAAAGATAAATATATTTTGAAACCATCTGTAAAATGGGGCGTAAAACCCGGAAGTTATACGTTTACCACCGAACTTTTCGGACCTGTTTTGAGTGTTGTCCGCATTGAAAATCTGCAACACGGCATTGATTTGGTAAATGGAGGCGAATATGGTTTAACTTCCGGNTTGGATAGTTTGGACGAAAGCGAACGTGAATTGTGGAAAAATTCCNTTGAAGCAGGAAATTTATATATCAATCGCGGAATTACCGGAGCCATCGTGCAGCGTCAACCGTTTGGAGGAATGAAACGTTCTGCCTTTGGCGGAGGAATTAAAGCGGGAGGACCAAATTATGTTTCTTGTTTTGTGAATTTTGAAGAAAAAGGAGTTTCAGCAAATATTGATGTGAAAATTGACGGACAAATAAAGAATTTATTGTCAGAAAAAGAACAGGCAAGATACGCTTATGCAACGGAAAGTTACCGTAAAAATTGGGAAAAAGAATTTGCAGTAGAACATTTAACGCAAGAATTGGTAGGAGAGAAGAACATCTTCCGTTATCGTCCGTTGAAAAATATGGTGTTCAGAATGTTACCCGACGATAAACTGATTGATGTTTTAATGGTGATTGCTGCTGCATCCGTTTCTAATACCAACTTAACCATAAGTATGGATGAAAATGATGAAAAAACGTCTAATATCAAATCTTTATCGCAACAAAAATTTACATTGATTACACAAACCGATGATGAATTTATAAAAACAATGGATGATTTTGAACGCGTTCGCACTTGTTCTGAAAATCTTCCTGATAGTTATTATTTGCAAGCCGCCAAACTCGGAAAATACATTGCAATCACGCCTCCGTTGGCAGAAGGACGAGTTGAATTGCTTCATTACGTAAAAGAACAAAGTGTTTCGTATGAATATCACCGTTACGGAAGTTTCTCGGAAGAAGATGCCAAATAAAATTAAAAAATAGATTATTTTTGCCAAAGTTAATGCTTTGGCATTTTTTTTATAAAATGAACCAAAACAATTGTTTATGATAGAAGATTTTAGAATTGAAAAATACCAAGACGGTCAAGAGAACATTATTTACAATCTGATAAAAAAGGTATATGACGAGTTTGTCGCTATTGATTATAGCGAAGAAGGGAATGCTTTCTTTTACGATTGGATAAAACCATCAAAAATTGCTGAAAGACAACATCAACAAGTAAATATTTGGCTTGTATTTGTTGAAAAAGAATTGGTTGGAATGATTGAGATTAGAGATAATAAATTTATATCATTGCTTTTTGTTGACAAAGAATATCAAAAACAAGGCATTGCCAAAAAACTTTTTGAAAAATCATTAACAGAAATTATTCAAAGAGATGCAAGTTTGGATACATTTTATGTTCACGCTTCGCCGTATTCTATCCCCATCTATAAAAAACTGGGATTTGTTGAAATGGATATTATGCANGAGGAAAATGGAATTAAATATTTACCAATGAAAATAATGATTAAAAGATAATTTGCCATATTATTTTACCATCTAATAAAGTATGAAAACAGCTATTGTAATTGGTTCTACCGGAATGGTTGGAACTGAATTAATCAAACAGCTCATTGAAAATAATGAATATACAGAAGTTGTTTCGTTGGCGCGGCGCGAAAGTGGCGTAAAACATCCGAAATTAAAAGAATATATTGTGAATTTTGATACACCTGAAACGTGGCAAGAGTTAGTGAAAGGCGATGTGCTTTTTTCCGTGATGGGAACAACGATTAAAAANGCCAAAACCAAAGAAAATCAATTCAAAGTAGATTATACTTACCAATACGAAACCGCCAAAATCGCGTCAGAAAACAATGTTCCAGCGTATGTACTTGTTTCATCTGCCGGAGCAAAATCATCGTCGAGCAATTTTTATTTGAAAATAAAAGGAAAATTGGAGGACGATGTGAAACAACTTNCTTTTAAAACGATTTCCATACTTCAACCGGGGCAATTAGATGGAAGCAGAACAGAAAAACGTCCGGCAGAAAAAATAGCTTTGAAAGTGATGCATTTCTTAAATAACTTAGGAATGTTTAAAAAATACCGTCCAATTCAGGCAAATGAAGTGGCTAAAGCAATGATACTATCAGCGAAAAAATCAAAATCAATTACCTATAAATTAGATGAGCTGTTTGAATTGATAAAATAAACGATAGACATTNTTTAATAATCAAGAGGCACCAACATTAATATGTTGATGCCTCTTTTTTNTGTCGGGATAGCGGGATTCGAACCCACGACCCTCCCGTTCTCAACGGGATGCACTAACCATTTCTTGAATTTTTCTGTGGCTTTTCTATGATTTTATTTCCAATTCTCGTTTTATCACATTACTTCGAGTGTCAAACTCTTCAAAATAAACTAATCGCCAAGGAATACCTGATTTGGTGGCTTTACTTCTTCCATTATTGTGACGCGATATTCTTTCGTGAATATCTTTAGTAAAACCGATATAATATTTTTCAGTTTTTTCTGATTGTAAAATATACGTATAAAACATATCTTTTTCAAATAAAATAAGCACCGACAAAATTTGTCGATGCTTATTTTATTGTCGGGATAGCGGGATTCGAACCCACGACCCCCTGCTCCCAAAGCAAGACAAAATACTTTTCTTGTATTTTCTATGTTTTTCAAAACAATACATTATTAATTGATAATCAGATACAAAGATATAAATTATTTTTCAATTTATTTCTTTATTTATCAAACTTTTGCTATCTTTGTGTATCCATTTGTGTATCCATAAACCAAAAACACAGAAAAATAAGATGTTAGATTATTCACAATACGGTGTAACATTACGATTGACAATTGACAAAAGACGACCAGATAATAATAATCGTTTTTTGTTAAGGTGGTGTGTTACTCATAAAAGAAAAAGAGCTTATTATAATACAGGAATAAGATTGTCGGAAAATGAGTTTGAATTATTAAATAATAATTCTCGTAAACCCTCAATTAAAGAGATAAGAGATAGTTTACAAGATTATTACGATACAGCAATTAAAAAGGATGTGAAAGAACTTGCAGAACAAAACAAATTTTCATTTAATGCTTTAGAGAATAAATTAAAAGGAGCTGTCATTTGCACCGTGAACGATGCGTTTAATGCAAAAATTAAAGAATTGAAAGAAGTAGGAAATATCGGGAACGCAAATATTTATACTTATACTCTTAATTCAATAACAAACTACAAAGGCAGTAAGATAAAATTTGAGGATGTAACGGCTAAGTGGTTAAACAGTTATCAAAAGTTTATGCAGGAAGCAGATATGAAGTATAGTTCAATGGGAATGTATTTAAGAACTTTGAGAGCTATTTTTAACGATGCTATACGCAAAGATTTAATCAAACAAACATTATATCCATTTGGCAAAGGAAAGTTTGAAATACCAACAGGAAGCGGGCGAAATATGGCTTTATCAATTGCCGATGTTAAGAGAATAGCAGAATATGAGTGTAAAACCGACACATTAACAATGTGCCGTGATATGTGGTTGTTTTCATTGTATTGCAATGGTGCGAACTTCGGGGATATTTGCCGATTTAAGTTTGATAACATTGAAAATGGAGAAATATATTTTTATCGTAAAAAGACTATAAACACAACAAACGAAAAAAAAGAAATTATTGCTCCAATACTTGAACCAATGCAAAAGACTATTGAACGGTGGGGAAATCCTGAAACACTAAAAAATAATTTGATATTTCCGTTCTGTAATGGATGCACTACCGAAGAGCAATTTAAGCACGAAATACATAACATTGTTAGATTAACCAACAAACAAATTAAAATAGTTACAAAAGCTCTTAATTTGCCCGATGTAAGCACTTATACAGCCCGACACAGTTACGCCACTATATTAGCAAAAAACCGTGTACCGGAAAGCTACATATCTGAACAATTAGGACATGCAAACCGTACAGTAACACAAAGTTATTTTGATAATTACAGCAAAGAAGAACGTATTAACTATAATTCAATACTACTATAATGGAAAATATTATTGACAAAAGACGACCGGATATTAAGGAATCAGAGCGATTCATAAAAATATATTTTATAGGTTTTGATTATGATAAGATTGAAGAATTTTATCAAAAGAAAAAAAATCAGGACATTTATTATAACAGCAACAAAGTCATTATTGATGGAAGAGAGATAAAAGGAATTGAGCGTTTTCTTATGACACTTCCAGATAAAAACGATCCTAATTCAACACGAAATGCTGAAGTATCAGAGAAAGATAATTATAATATACCTATTACTGAAAATAATTTTATTGAAAGTACTCTGATAAGGCTAAATTATGAATATTTAGTTATTAAATCAAGAAATCTTAAAAGGGTAACAAAGACATTTATTGAGTATTTAGAAAATAAAAAACCTGAAACACCTGATAAAAAAGAACCTACATTTCCAACAATTAATAAAAGTATTATAGACCCTGAATTTGTATGGGATAAGTATCATAATAAAGTCTTTGAGTGTAATAGAGCAACATTTGACAGCTTATTAGTAAATGGGATTGAGTGCGGAAAAACAATAAAATGGACATATTCAGCAAGACAAAACAAAATTAATATACCGCAACTTAAATTATTTATTGAAGCAATAACAGGCGACAAGGAAAACACCGGAATGTCTTATATAAAAAAAGTTTTTGGTTTAGAAGTTACAGTATCAGACTATAAGAATAAAACAACTCTAAGCAATCATTTTAAGGAATTGAAAGATAAAATTATGAAAAACAAAATGTTAAAAAATAAATAATTTTGAATTTTCTTACCACCTTTTTAACAAGTCTATAAAACATTGATTTATAGACTTGTTTTATTTTTCTTCACCACCTTTCACCACCCAATTTTGCCACCTGAAAAACAATGTAAATAATTGATTTACATATAGTTCTATATCATTTCTTTTGTATTTTTGTACGTCAAATTTGATGAAACCAAAGGGAGTGCACACCCTTATAACAAAAAATCAAAATGGAACTTATATTAACATCAAAAGAAGATTTACAAATTTTAATCAATGACACGGTAAAAAATGCTGTTAAGTCATTGATACCGGCACGAACTGAAAACGTAAAAAATAATCTATCATTTAATGAGGGAATTGATTTTCTCGAAAAAATAGGTTATCCAATCTCAAAATCACAGGCGTACAAATATACTATGGAGGGAAGTATTCCATTTTCAAAATTTGGTAAAAAGATAATTTTCGACCGTGAAAGTTTGCAAGCGTGGGCAGAAAGTAAATTAAAAACCAATCAAAGCAACGAAATAGCGAAAGCAGTTGCGGAAAGTATTGAAAGGAAAAATTAAGAACCACTAAGCTAAAAAATTAATGCCAAAGCAGAGATACATATCACAGCCAATTAACTATACTATTGAGGGCAAAGAACCGCCAAAAAATACGGATGCAGAAGATTATGTTTTGAAGTGTATTTTAGAAAATAATTATCTGATAAAAGATATCTATAATCAAAGCTCAGATATTTTCTATTCAGAACAAAACAAAGCTATTTTCAACTCATTTAAGCGACTTTCTGATAAAAGCGAGCGGATTAACTACATAACCGTACAAAACGAGCTTATTCCCGAAGAAAAACAATTATTTGAGATTGATATAACGGAATATCTTTTGAACTTGACAGCAAATCCCGAAACGTCATCTAACTTTCAAAATTCAGTCTATCATTTAGTCGATGTTTGGACGAAAAGAGAAACTTTACTCACAGCGTATAAAGTAGTTCAAGACATTGAAACTAAAGACGCTTTTGATGTATTGGAAAACTACAAAAATAGACTTTCCGAAATTGAAACAGCAGTCGAAGGACAAAACAGCTATCAGAAATATATCATTGACCGTACAACTGCAATAGATAAGCCAAAACCGATTTTATTTCGTGGCGATGATGAGATATTACATTTAGGGGATATTTCAATGTTAGAAGGACAGGCAGGCAGTAGAAAGACTTTTTTAGTTAGTGCAATGATAGCAGGTTTTTTATCAGACACACCCGAAATCTGTTTGAATTTTGAAACCAATCTGAAAGATGCTAAAGTCTTATTGATTGATACAGAACAGGCAAAAGGCAATACAAATTTAGTTGCAAAGCGAGTGCAAAGAATGGCGGGACGTGATGAGAATAAAAACTATTCTGATTTTATCGTTTTATCACTCCGAGAACTAACATCAAAAGAACGTTTGCAAATCACTTTGAGAGCTATTGAAAGCATACAACCGACAGTTGTTTTCATAGATAACACTAAAGACCTCGTTTCTGACTTTAATAACATTGAAGAGAGCGCAAAAGTAGTTAGTTACTTGATGAAATACAGTACAAAATATAACTGTTCAATAGTAAATGTTATTCATCAAAATTTCGGAAGCCAAAAAGCGAGAGGACATTTAGGCAGTATGCTTTATGAAAAAGTTGATACAGATATTTTATTAAAAGCAGACGAAGTGATAACAGAGGTTGATTTTGGCAAAACTCGAAATTTAAGACCGTCAAAGTTTGCTTTTAGAATTAATCATTTTGCTTTGCCTGAACTAACAGCATTTATCGAACCAACAGCAAAAACAAACAAACTTGAAAGCGTATTCAGTAGCATTTTAGAACCAAATAAAACATACAGACACACAGATATTGTAAATATGTATGTGGAAAATCAGAACAGAAAACCAAATACAGCTAAAGACAGAATTAAAACCGCATTAGAAGAAGGAGTTTTGATTAAAAATGAAGTTGGATTGTACCACTTAAAAATTAAGGATAATGAAAATAACGATTTACCTTTTTAGGTTGGTATAGTTAGGTTGGTTGGTATGGTATCCCCTATAAATAGGGATACCAACCATACCAACAACATTAAACTAATTTCCATACTAAATTCCGTACTAATTTACATACTAATAAAATGAATAAAACAAAACCATATTACAAAAAATCAGAATCTATTAAACAATTTGAAAAAGATTATCAGGATTGGTATTACACTGGAAAAGATATTCCCTATAAAGTGCCTTTCAAATTTCGGGACGACAAAGCAAACGAACTCACAAAATTAATACTCGCATATTTGAGTTTTAAGGGCTATTTCGGGGCAAGAATAAACACAACAGGCATTTATGACCAAAGGAGGGAAATGTGGCGGAAATCGGGCGGAAAAAAAGGAATGGCAGATGTTACGGCGGTTATCAATGGGAAACATATTTCCATAGAAATAAAAGCAGGAAAAGACAAACCACGACCGGAGCAATTAAAAGTTGCTGAACAGATACAGCAGGCAGGCGGTGAATATTGGTTTATTCACTCGTTTGATGAGTTTTTGAAATATGAAAATAACATTAAAATACATTGATAATGGCACAAAGAAAAGGAAAGACAGGGAATCCGAACGGACGACCAAAAGGAAGCCCGAACAAAGTAACCCAATCAACGAAAGAATGGATACAGCAAATTATTGACGGTAACAAAGAGCAGTTTGAGCAGGATTTGAAAAATCTTGAACCCAAAGAACGCACGGCAATTATTGAAAGACTTTTGAAGTACGTTACACCAACACAGCAAAGTATTTCAGTAGAAGCACAATTACAAGCTGAATATGAACAGCTCGAAAAACTGCTTCAAGATGCGCCAGAAGAAGCAATTGATGAGATAGTAAAAAGAATAGAACAACTTAAAAGTAATTCAGACAATGGACAAGAATAAACGAATTAAAACAATTTTTGCTTTTGTAAAAGGAGAAGAATATAACCCAGTTTTATATATAAGAAATTGGATTGTTGAAAATGGTATTCTTGTATTAAAATCAGAAGTGGCTATCGATAGACCAGATAATACAAATGTTCCGGCAATTGATGGAATGATATATATTTTTGATAGAACTCCGGTTTATATGTATCGTTCAGATGTTGAAAATTCAGCATTCAAACCAACTTTGGGTTTCTTCAATAAAAACAAAATAGCTTATACAGATGAATTTGCAAATGAGATGAAAGATAATTCAAATTCAAAAAATGCCGAAAATATAATAGCTTTTGAAAAAAACACTAATTGCAAGACTGATTTTGCATATTGTGAATCGGAAGTAAAAGATTAAACCGATATGAATAAAGAAGTGAAAATAAGTAAGATATTACACGAAGCCACAAATTCAGCTAAAGGCTTCAAATATCCATTTTCAAGAATATTGTTTATTGAAGAAGACGGAACACTCGTTTTGAGAAAAGAACATATCGAAAATAAGTTTCCGTGTTGCATTTGTGTAGCGTATGCAAATATGCCAAAGATAAATGATTTTAGAAATGATGTGAAAGAAAGTGAGTTTGTGCCAACTTTAGAATGGTATAATGACTGTTCTAAAGGTTATCCCAATGGACAATTTCCATTTGAATTAGAATTTACAGAAGAATTTGTACAGAAATATTTCAAATAACAATGAAAACAATAGTAAGGCTTGAAACTTTAACAATTCCACAGTTCCATACTGTTTTAGTTATTGATTTATGTTGGAAAAAATATAAATCACGTGGAATTATTGACGTATTTACACGACCTTGTAAAATAGGCGAACAACCTACGGAACGGCGTATTTATGTAGATAGCAGAAATAGAGTAAGAAAGATTATTAATTAACATATTTATTCACTTAAAACAAAAAAAACAATGCAAAGCGAAATTAAAGTAAATCGTTTGAAAGCTGATGCTAAAAATAAGAGAGCTAAGCTGAAAGGTAAAAAAATGGTAAGAGTTTCCGGTACAAGACTTGTAAATGGTAAACCGGTTAAATACCGAAAATTAATTGAAGTTGAAACCAATAAAAAACAGTAAACAATGGAAGTTAAATTCAGAACAGAACCGCTCGCACGGATTGAAAAAGCAAAAAGAGAAAGAAGAATTATTGACTTTCTCACAAAAAATGATAACGGAACGGATTTACCATATCAAAGTTTAGAAGCACGATTAAACGTAAACTTAAAATCATAACGAAATGGAAAGAATATTGTACACCAATAATGAAGCAGTCGCACACGAATTAATGTGCCTGAAACGTACTGAAAGAGATTTGAATACATTAAGAGATAATCTGTTATCAAAAGGCGTTAATGTGTCCGAAATCGTTTTGATTGAAGCAACAAAGGGAAATGTATCTTTTCCGGTGCAGGCGTATAAAGAAGTTGAAACAAATAAGATTAAAGCTATCATAAATCAATTTGGAGAAACTGCAATAACGGACGGTTGGGAAACAAAAGTAAATGAAAAGGTTAAGCAATACGAAAGTGATTTATCTAACGTATTATTTGAACTTTGGAGAGCTGAAAATAATCTTTATTTAGATTATTTTGATATTGACGAAAACGGAATAAAATTAAAATCCGGTGTTGATAAAAATTTCTTTGAAAAAAAGAATAGTATTAAATTGAATGATGAAAATTCAGCAAAATTTGAAAAAATAAAATCACTCTGTTTGATGCTTAATGAGATTTTATACCACCCAGATAACGAGTTTGAAGCTATGGACGAAATTTTATACTTCAATCCCGATGAAAAGGAATTTGAGATAAAAGTTTCTGCATTTGGAAATAAAGAAGTTTTTGAATTTATGAAAGTTCGTAAAGAAATGGAACAAGGACATTTATATAACTTATCTCAAAGACGAAATTTTATGCGAGGTAGTCGGTTGTAAATATGTTATTTTTGGAATAAATCGAGAAAGGTAACTGTTCAATTTTGGCAGTTACTTTTTTTTGTTTTATCATATTAAAAAAGGGTACTTTTAACGAAGTTGTGTATCCGTTTGTGTATCCATTAAAAAATCAACCACCTACTAAATCAATTGTAAGTGGTTGATATTCAATTGTCGGGATAGCGGGATTCGAACCCACGACCCCCTGCTCCCAAAGCAGGTGCGCTAACCGGACTGCGCTACATCCCGAATGTGTTTTTTCAAAAACGAGTGCAAAGATAAAACTATTTTTTCAATTATACAAATTTGTATGATGTTTAAATTTTTATTTATAAAAACATCTGAATNGTTATTTAATGTTAATAGTTAATTTAATTTAATTGTTAGTTTTTTTAATAGTTATAATTTTGTAACCAAATTAAAAAACCAAGAATTATGGACAACAAAAAGGACCTTGAAGTTCAAAATGTGGTAAAAAACCTATTATCACTCTATCCGCTGCTTGCAAAAAGTCTGAAAGGATTTAAAAATGATCTAAATACAGATATCAATAAGGGCGATTTAATGATTCTTTTACTAATAGATAGACACAAAAAGTTAACAATGAGTGAAATAGGCGGTAAATTGCANATGGTAAANCCTCACGTAACTGCTCATGTAAACAGGTTAATTATAAACAAATACGTACAAAGAGGTTACGATGAAAATGATAGAAGAGTGATATATATTTCACTAACCGAAAAAGGAAAAGAAATAACTCAATCTATCTATGCTACTATTAGTAATAATTTAAGTAAAGTAATAGAAACATTGGAAAATGAAAAAATCCATACATTAAATAACGCATTGATAACTATAAAAGAAATATTAAACGAGTTAGTAAATAATAAATAAGAAATAATTAAAAGTTATGACGAAGAAAAAAAATTTTAAGATTTACCTGCCTGTAATACTTATTGTAATCGCTGTGATTGGCGGTAGTATTTATTGGTATATCGATTATAAAAAATATATAAAAACAGATGATGCTTATATAACATCCGACATCACAACAATAAGTCCGAAAATAATGGGAAGAATAGCAAAAGATTATGTTGAAGAAGGAGATTCTGTTAAACAAGGACAGTTGGTGGCAGAACTGGATAGCGCTGATTTATTGGCACAAAAGCAACAAGTACTAGCTTCTAAATTACAAACGGTTTCAGGTAAAACACAAGCGGAAGCGAAATATCAATTTGACACAAAAAATATTGACGTTTTAAGAATAGGACTGGAACGGGCAAAAGAAGATTTGGATAGAGCCAAAACGCAGTTTGCCGGTGGTGTTGCTACAAAAGAACAATTTGACCATTTTAAAAAAGCATACGAAACAGCAGAAGCCCAATACGAAGCGTCTAAAGCACAACTTGCCGTTTCAAAATCACAAATAGAAAGTGCGCAAGCTGCTATTTCATCTTCCGACGCTCAAATTAATTTAATAAACACTCAATTAAAAAACACACGTATTTACGCGCCTGACAATGGCGTGATTGCAAAACGCTGGCTTTTGCCCGGAGATATTGCAAACGCCGGACAATCTATTTTTACATTGAATAATGACTCTCGTTTTTGGGTAAATGTATTTTTGGAAGAAACCAAAATGGAAAAATTACATATTGGTGAAAAAGTTTTATTTACATTAGATATGTATCCTGATGTAACATTTCAAGGAAATATATTTGAAATAGGATCTACTACAGCTTCTCAATTTTCATTAATTCCTCCAAGCAACGCTTCGGGTAATTTTACTAAAGTTACGCAGCGTATTCCACTTAAAGTTTCTATCGATCAGGTAGAAAAAGGGAAAAAATTATCGGATTATCACTTGACTACAGGAATGTCTGCCGTTGTAAAAATTGTTAGATAATGATTGAGAATATCACTGTGTTGCATCGTATTAGGCGTAACACAAGAACCCGAAATTCATACTATCATCCTCGACACCGTTTGTATAAATGGTTTGTACTTGGAAATATAATGCTGGGTACATTTATGGCTGTGCTTGACAGTACCATCGTAAATGTAAGTTTACCTAAAATTATGTCATCTTTTGGTGTGGGATTATCAACAATAGAATGGGTTATTACCGCTTATATGTTAGCTATGGCGGCAATGCTTCCTACTTCAGGTTGGCTTGCAGATAAATTCGGGTATAAGAAAATGTATTTTTGGGGATTATTTCTATTCACATTCGGGTCGTTGCTTTGCGGGTTGTCAACAAACGAAACTACGCTTATTATATCACGTATAATTCAGGGATTAGGCGCCGGAACAGTTCAGCCGCTTGGTATGGCAATTATTACGCGTGAATTTCCACCTCAACAACGCGGTATTGCCATTGGATTTTGGTCTATAGCTTCAGCCGCTTCCGTATCTTTCGGTCCGCTTATTGGAGGTTATTTGGTTGATAATTTTAGCTGGCAGCTTATTTTCGATGTAAATGTTCCGGTAGGAATTGTGGCTTTGGCGTTTACTTTTATTATTCAACGCGAATTTAAAAGTCCGAATACGCGTAAATTTGATTATATTGGATTTATTTCTGCCATTATTTTCTTGCCTGTGCTTTTGTATGCGCTTGCCGAAGGAAATGCAACTACAAACTCTGAAGGATGGGGCGCGCCTTACATATTGGCTTGTTTTGCTATATCTATTGTGGCATTTGCCATATTTCTTACCCGCGAATTAACCACTGATTATCCTTTGCTGGATTTGAAGTTGTTGAAAGATCATAATTTTGGTTTAGCCAATATTATTATGTTGATTTTCAGCTTAGGAATGTTTGGAAGTACATTCTTACTGCCTTTGTATTTGCAAAATTCAATGGGATATACGGCAACACAATCGGGGGCTATATTTCTTCCTGTGGGAATAATACAAGGAGCGATTGCTCCGTTGGTAGGAATATTNTCTGATAAAGTAAATGCAAAAACTCCCATTTTTATTGGAATNTCATTGCTTGTANTTAGTTTTTTACTTAATTCAAACTTATCGTTTCTTACCGAAAACTCTTTTATAATGACTTCGCTCTANCTTAGAGGNTTTGGTATGGGGATGATTTTTACTCCGCTTAGCACTATGTCTTTNGCTACTTTACCTAAAGAAAAAATGGCGCAAGCNTCGGGTATTACNAATACTGTCAGACAAATTGGCGGAAGTTTGGGAGTGGCNATTTTAAGTACTTTGCTTACTGCAAGAGTTAATTTTCACNCACAGGTTTTTGGTGAAGGTATTCAAAATAATTCCCAAATGTTTCAGAATACTATAAAAAACCTTACTTATTTTATTCANCATCAGGCAGGNGGCTCNTTTTCTACNGCANTGAAACAAGCACAATCTGTTTTAATGTCGAATNTAAGTGCGCAAGCGTTTATACAAGGTGTTAATGACGATTTTCTGGTAGCTGCTTGCATTACGGNGCTAACGATATTACCGATATTGAAAATGCGTTCGAAAAAGAAAGCTGTTGAATATCANATAAAACATCANCCAAAACATTAGAAATAACATATAATAAATTAATTATGAATAAAATAAATAAAAGAATAATCAATATTTTTCTTCTTTCAATATTTACCACAAGTATNTTTGCTCAAGAAGTAAAACAAGATTCATTATCTCTTTCAGATGTTCTGAATAAGGTGATGGAAACGTATCCGGCATTGAAGAAAGCGAACAATGATTTACAGGCNGCAGATGCCAAAATATCGTTGACAAAAACCGCATATTTACCGGACGTAAATGTTTCCGGCTCTTATTCGCATTTAGGACCTACTTCTAAAATTTCGATACCAGGAATGGGGACGTTTCAGCTTTATCCTGCCGATAATTATTCCGCTGCGCTGAATGTGAACGAAAATATCTATGATTTTGGTCGTACGAGTAAAACTCTGGCTTTAGATCAAAAGAACAAGGATATGGTTTTGTTGCAAACCGAACAGATAAAACAGCGTTTGACAGCTGTTGTAATGAACTTTTTTTATAATATCGGTTTTATTCAGGAAGCCATAAAAATAAAAGATGAACAACTTAGTATGCTGAACGAACATTTAAATTTTGTACAGAAAAAAGCGGCGACAGGTTCAGCAACTCAATATGAGATTTTGGCGACTAAAGTGAAGATTTCCGGTGTGGAAAATCAAAAAACCGATTTACTTACCGCTCTTGAGGTACAGACAGAGCAGTTAAACACGTATTTGGGAAATCCTACCGACACACATTTGAGTGTAAAAAGCGATATCCAACCGGTACAAATTCTTTCACCAAAAGAAACTTTGCTGAGCGAAGCATTTGAAAATCGTATTGAAATGAAGATATCAAAACAAAAAGAGGAGATTTCAAAATCAAAATTAAATTTGGTAGGTGTGCAAAATAATCCGTCAATTAACTTATTTGGTTCGGGTGGTTATAAAAATGGTTATATTCCAAATTTATCGACTCCAAAAGCAAATTATGTGGCAGGTATAAACGTAAAAATACCTATATTTGACGCTAACAGAAATAAATACACCAAAATTCAAGTGAAATCAGAAATGGCTAATAACGAACAAGATACCGAACTTGCCCGCAAAACCATTATCAACGAAGTAATTGAAAGTCGCGCAAATGCAGAAGCGGCAATAAAAAAAGTAAATCAATCCGAATTGCAACTGCAACAAGCTCAGGAAGCAAGTAAAATGGCTGAAATCAGTTACAAAGCTGGTTCCATCACCAATTTGGATTTGATGGATAGTTACACAAGCATTTCCGAAAGTAAATTGGCATTGTTCAAAACCAAATTGGATTACACAATAAATATTGAAAAACTCAAATTAGCTTTAGGAGAGAAGATTTACTAAAAAATAAAAAATTACGAGAAAGGCATATCTGAAAAGATGTGTCTTTTTTTATTCTCCAAAATCCCTTACCTTTGTATTATATTCATCAGTGAGCTAAAAGTAAAAGATGATAATTCATAATTCGTAATTAAATGATAATTTCATTTCTTTCCAAAATACTAAATTTACCCCAAAAATACGTTTCCAATGCTGTTAAATTGATTGACGACGGCGCAACTATTCCTTTTATAAGCCGTTACCGAAAAGAAGCCACAAACGGTATGGATGAAGTTCAACTCGGCACATTAAAAGAGGAGTATGAAAAACTGTTATCGTTAATAAAACGTAAAGAAACGATTTTGAAATCTATCGGAGAACAGGAAAAACTTACTCCGGAATTAAAAGAAAGAATAGAAAATTGCTGGAATTCCACGGAGTTGGAAGATATTTATCTGCCTTACAAACCTAAAAAACGTACACGAGCCGAAATTGCCCGTGAAAAAGGATTGGAACCGTTGGCAAAAATTCTGATGGCGCAAAAAACGGCGAATGTGACGCAATCTGCTAAACAGTTTATCAATA
Source organism: uncultured Paludibacter sp. (assembly GCA_900498215.1). Classification (GTDB taxonomy): domain Bacteria; phylum Bacteroidota; class Bacteroidia; order Bacteroidales; family Paludibacteraceae; genus UPXZ01. The sequence goes on from LR026962.1 coordinate 462,507, forward strand.
AAGATGTGGCTGATGAAGAAGAAGCGTTGAAAGGAGCGCGCGATATTATTGCAGAGTGGATAAATGAAAGCGAAGCGGCGCGAAACGCGGTTCGTAATGTATTTAAGTACGAGGCGGTTATCACTTCAAAATTAATAAAAGGAAAAGAGGAAGAAGCACAAAAATTCCGCGATTATTTTGATTGTTCGGAAAAATTGTCGCGCATTTCCTCTCATCGTTTGCTCGCAATGCGCAGGGGGGAAACAGAAGAGTTTTTGCGCGTAAATATTTCTGCCGATGATGAAAAATGTCTCGACAAACTTTGCAATATCTTTCTGAAAGCCGATAATGATTGTGCTTATCAGGTGGAACTTGCAGTGGAAGACAGTTTCAAACGACTTTTGAAACCTTCCATCGAAACCGAATTTGCTTCCGAAAGCAAACAAAAAGCCGATACGGAAGCCATTCGTGTATTTGCTGAGAATTTGCGTCAATTGCTTTTAGCGCCTCCGTTGGGACAAAAACGTGTGATGGGAATTGATCCCGGATTTCGCACGGGTTGCAAAGTAGTTTGCCTCGATGCGCAAGGAAATTTACTCCACAATGAAAATATTTATCCGCATCCGCCGGTAAATGAATATTCGCAAGCTCAACGCAAAGTGCAAAAAATGGTGGAAGCGTATAATATAGAAGCGATTGCCATTGGAAACGGAACGGCAAGTCGTGAAACGGAACATTTTATTCAAAACACCCGTTACGACCGCAAAGTACAGGTTTTTGTGGTGAGTGAAAACGGCGCTTCAATTTATTCAGCATCTAAAATTGCTCGCGAAGAATTTCCAGAATACGATGTTACGGTACGTGGAGCGGTTTCCATTGGCAGAAGATTGATGGATCCGTTGGCGGAATTGGTAAAAATCGACCCGAAATCGATTGGAGTTGGTCAATATCAGCACGATGTGGATCAAACTCAATTGAAAACAGCTTTGGATCAAACGGTAGAAAATGCGGTAAACAGAGTAGGGGTGAACCTGAACACAGCAAGTAAACATTTGTTGACTTATATTTCGGGACTTGGACCGCAATTGGCACAAAATATTATAGATTATCGTGCTGAAAACGGTGCGTTTACTTCCCGAAAGGAATTGATGAAAGTCTCAAAAATGGGAGCAAAAACTTTTGAACAATGCGCGGGATTTTTACGGATTCCGAACGCAGAAAATCCGTTGGATAATTCCGCTGTGCATCCTGAAAGTTACGGCGTTGTAACAAAAATGGCGAAAGATTTGAAAAAAGATGTAAAGGAATTAATTGGAAACAAGGAACTTAAATTAACTTTGAATTTACCGGATTACGTTACGGATAAAGTTGGTTTACCCACGTTGAACGATATTTTAGAGGAATTGGAAAAACCCGGACGCGATCCGCGTTCAAAAATTCAGGTATTGGAATTTGATGATAAGGTAAAAACCATCAATGATTTACAAGAAGGAATGGAATTGAACGGAATTATTACCAACGTAACTAATTTTGGCGCTTTTTGCGATATAGGAATAAAAGAAAACGGCTTAATTCACGTTTCAAATATGGCGGATAAATTTGTCAGCAATCCTGCCGAAATCGTTTCATTGCACCAACACGTCAAAGTACGTGTATTGGAAGTGGATTTGGAACGGAAAAGAATACAGTTGAAGTTGATACAATAAAGCCACCTAACCCTGTAAAAGGGTAATATTGTGTAAACTATTTGATTCTCATCTTCAAAAAATTAAAATAATATGAATTATTCAATAAATATAACTCATCTTCATTTAATCACTAGCAATTCCCTCTTCAGGGGGTTAGGGGGCAGGTATGGATATTAAAATTTCCCAAAATATCTATTCAGCTTGTCCTGAATTTGTAATTTCAGCAATTGAATGCAATGTGTTAAATTCGTTGGTTAATAGCGAATTATGGACTGAAATTGAAAGTTTTTGTTCGGAATTTAAGGAAGTGACAAAGATGGAGGAAATTAACAAACGATCAACCATTTTTGCAACTCGTGAAGCGTATAAAAAACTGGGAAAAGATCCCAATCGTTATCGTCCTTCGGCAGAAGCGCTTTGCAGGAGAATTCTTAAAGATATGCCGTTGTATAAAATAAATACATTAGTGGATGTAATAAACCTCGTTTCGTTAAAAACAGGATATTCCATTGGCGGATTTGATGTCGACAAAATTCAGGGAAATGTGCAACTTGGAGTAGGCGCCGCTAATGATGTGTTTGAAGGTATCGGACGCGGATTATTGAACATTGAAGGACTTCCTGTTTACAGAGATGAGAAAGGCGGCATTGGAACACCTACCAGCGATGAAGAAAGAACCAAGATTTCGTTGGAAACAACGCGTTTGTTGATGATAATTAACGGATATTCAGGCGAAAAAGGAGTAAAAGAAGCAGCAGAATATTCCATCGAATTATTGAAAAAGTATGCACAAGCAACAAATATTTCAGTACAAGAAATTAAAAAGTAAATTTGGCACGGTTTTTATGATGATGTTACAGAATTTGACTATCAGAAAATTTATGAAGAAAGTATATTTTATTGTATTGATTTTCATCTTATCAGTGCACACAGGAATTTCTCAAAACACAACAGCGCCATTTAAAAAACAACTTTGGAAAAATGCGCATCTCAGTTGGGATGTAGATAATGGCGATGGTTATAAATGGAGCAATTTTGCCATCGGTACAGGGTTGGCGCGTAATTTTGAGTTTGATAAAAAATCGTATTGGTACTTAATGGGAGACTTGAATTGGAGCAAATATACGCTTTATCCCGATGGACAATATGCAATGGGAGCTAACAAAGCTTATTTTAGAACGTTTTCATTTTCGATTCCCGCCTATGTTGGTTATAATGTGTATCAATCGTCTCTAAGAGCTTTTGGGGTAAAAGTATATACCGGTCCTATTTTTGAAACTATCTTTTCGGGAAAATTAGATGGCTATACTTATAAAGAATACAACCCGATACAATTTGGCTGGACTGTTGGAACAGGAGTAAAATTATTTTATCTTTTTGGATTTAATTTGGCATACAGATATTATCCTACACCGGTTCTAACTAACGGAAACTTAGTTCGTAATTCCATTAATTTTACATTTGGATTTTAAATTAATAGCTACATACAATAAGCCGGATAAATCTCAAAACATTTATTCGGCTTTCATTTTGTGCGGTTTTTGAAAAATTATCGTACTTTTGTGTAAAAATTAACCATTAGCTTATGCTTCAATCAATGACCGGCTACGGTAAAGCCACTTGCGAACTGAACAATAAAAAAGTAGTTGTTGAAATTAAATCTTTAAATAGTAAACAATTAGATCTTTCCACACGCATTTCCAATATTTATCGTGAAAAGGAGTTGGATATTAGAAATCTGATTAACGCAAAATTAGAGCGTGGGAAAGTTGATTTTTCGTTGTATATTGATAATTCTACAAAAGAATCTACTATAAAAATCAACCGGACAATACTGAAATCGTATGTGGAGCAAATCAAAGAAATTGCAGCCGAGAATAACATTGAAGCCCCTACAGAATGGTTTTCTGTAGTGATGAAAATGCCTGACGTGCTGAAAGTGGAAATGGAAGAGTTGGATGAAAATGAATGGGTTGAGATAGAAAAAGCCATTGAAAGCGCTTTGAATCAGGTTGTTGAATTTAGAAATCAAGAAGGAAAAACGTTGGAAAATGTTTTTACGGAAAAAATAAATCGAATATCGGATTTTCTATTGCAGGTAGAACCTTATGAATCGGAAAGAGTAGAAAAAATAAAAACACGATTGGAGGAATATTTGGTTACATTATCTGAAAAACTCGATTATGATAAAAATCGTTTGGAACAGGAATTGATTTTTTATGTTGAAAAATTAGACATCAACGAAGAAAAAACGCGTTTGAGAAATCACTTGGATTATTTTCTGGAAACAATGCACCGTGAAAAATCAGCGGGAAAAAAACTTGGTTTTATTGCACAAGAAATTGGTCGGGAAATTAATACGCTCGGTTCAAAATCAAACCACAGCGAAATGCAAAAAATTGTGGTAATGATGAAAGACGAACTGGAACAAATTAAAGAACAAATTCTGAATACGTTATAGTTCAAAAAGTTACGAGTTATATATTTTGCTAATCAACAAATTACTATTCAACGAATCACTAACTTAATGCAACCAAAATTAATCATTGTTTCAGCGCCTTCGGGAGCGGGTAAAAGTACATTGGTCAATTATTTATTGTCTCTAAATTTAGGACTGGAATTTTCAGTTTCTGCTACATGTCGTTCACCGCGAGGAAAAGAAAAACACGGAAAAGAATATTATTTCCTTACCACCGAAGAATTCAAGCAAAAAATTGATAATAAAGAATTTATAGAATACGAAGAAGTATATAGTGGTTGTTATTATGGCACGCTTCGCAGCGAAATAGACCGTATCTCAGCCAAAGGAAACCCTATCATTTTTGACGTGGATGTTTTAGGCGGGTTAAATATCAAAAAACAATATGGAGAGGACGCTTTGGCAATTTTCATAGCTCCTCCTTCTATCGAAACTTTACGCCAGCGTTTAATAAAGAGAAGCACGGATTCCCCTGAAATGATAGAAAAAAGAGTAGGGAAAGCCGAGCATGAAATGACTTTTGCGCCGCAGTTTGATTTGATAATTGTGAATGATAATTTAAGCAAGGGAAAAAATGAAATAGAACAAGCTGTAAGAGAGTTTATAAATAAATCTCGTTAAAAAATATAAAAACAAATAAAATAGAGAATTTTTCTCAAACTTTTTTGAAACATCAAATGTTTTATTCTCAGAAAATGAGACGTAGTGTTTCATTAACCAATAGAGGAGAAAAATTAACCAACATTTTTCTCCTCCGGTTTTTTAAACGGTTTATCTTAAAAAATTTTAAGTTGGATGATTTTTTTTTAAAATATTATAAATGAAGACTATAGGACTTTTTTTTGGTTCTTTTAATCCTATTCATTTGGGACACGCTCAGCTCGCTGATTATATTTTTCATTTTTCAGGAGTGGACGAAATTTGGTTTATTGTAAGCCCTAAAAATCCGCTAAAGGTGCAGAGTGAATTAATTGATGAACATTTGCGACTGAAAATGATTGAATTAGCTACGGCGGAAAGAGATTATTTACACGTGTCCGATATTGAATTTAACCTTCCAAAACCTTCCTATACTATTACAACATTAAAAGCATTAAATGATGAATACCCCGAAGATGATTTTATTTTACTGATTGGCAGCGATAATATGGCTATTTTTGACCAATGGAAAGATTACCGTACAATTTTAGAGGATTATTCCATTCTAGTTTATCCGCGTGAAGGATATTCGTATGAAGATTACGAAGAAAAATATCCTGAAATGCAAATATTGGAAGAAGCGCCGCTTTTTGAAATTTCTTCCACACAAATACGTGAAATGATAAAAAACAATCAGGACGCAAGCGAATGGTTACATCCTGATGTTTATCAGTTTATTTTGGAGAATAAATTGTATCAATAAACAATTTACAAAAACGGATTATACAATTTCTCCTTTTCAATAGTCGTGGCAGGTCCGTGACCGCTGTAAACAACGGTAGAATCGGGTAGGGGAAGTAGTTTGTTTTGAATGGATTTTATCAAAGTGGCATAATCGCCTTTAGGCAGATCAGTTCTACCAATTGAACCGCTGAAAAGAACATCGCCGACAAAAACAACTCCATCTTTTTCGCAATACAATGAATAACTTCCCGGAGAATGTCCCGGAGTGTGTAAAGTTATGAATGTCGTATTTCCAAATTTTATTTCTTGATTTTCGAAAATATAACTTCCAAGCAATTGCGGCGTTTCTGTGTAAGGAAGTCCAAATATTTCTGCTTGAGAATTTGCCGTTTCCAACAAAAAATCGTCTTCTTTGCCTGCTTCGGGAGCAATTCCGTATGTTTCAAAAAGAAATTTATTCCCAAATTGATGATCTAAATGCAAATGCGTATTTAAAACTCGTCTTAAAATTAATTTATGGTCTTCGATAAACTTTTTCAACAATGCTTTTTCGTTGTCAAAAAGCATTCCTGCATCTATAATTGCCGCTTCGTTTGTTTCATCCCAAACTAAATATGAGTTTTCCTGAAAAGGATTGAATGTAAATGTTTTTATTGTCATAAAGTCTATTTGTCTTGGTTCTAATAGTCTATAATGGAACATACACGACCTTCTTAGTTTTGAAAAACTCTCCTTCAAAGAATTCGCTTAAATCGTACGTTTCAGCTATATTTTTATAAGGAAGAATTTCGTGTTGAAGTTCACCACCTTTTAAGCATATTAAACCATTTGGAAGTGCATTTTGTTGTTTGGGAGAGATGTTTTTTCTGGAAAGTTTTACCAAATCATCCAAAGGCATTACCGCACGACTTACCACAAAATCGTATTTCCCTTTTTCTTCCTGAACACGTTTGTGATATAACTCTATGTTTTTCAGTCCAATTTCATTTGAAACTTCCGTTCCTACTTTGATTTTTTTCCCGATGCTGTCAATAAGTGTAAATTTCACTTCAGGAAACAAAATTGCCAGCGGAATTCCGGGAAAACCACCGCCTGTTCCGACATCAAGTATTTTACTGTTCGGCTTAAAATGAATTACTTCTGCAATGCCCAATGAATGCAATACGTGCCGCTCGTAAAGATTTTCAATGTCTTTACGTGAAATCACATTAATTTTGGAGTTCCAATCGGCATATAAATCATATAATTGCTTAAACTGAAGCTTTTGCTTTTCAGTAAGATTGGGAAAATATTTGAGGATTTGTTCCATATATGGATTTTTAAAATCAAGAACCAAGATTTGTTTGTAAATTTATTCTGTAAATTATTTTACTTCTCCATCAACTACTTCAAATACTGTAAAACTTTGGTTGATTTGCGCTAAAATTTCATCTAAATGTTTGCGGTTGGTATCGGAAATAAAAATTTGTCCAAAATGCTCGTCTGCAACCAGTTCCACAATTTTTTTCACTCGTCCCGCATCTAATTTATCAAAAATATCATCTAAAAGTAGGATAGGAGCGATACCGTGAATACGTTTCAGAAAATCAAATTGAGCTAATTTAAGTGAAATCAAATACGTTTTATTTTGTCCTTGCGAGCCAACGCGTTTTATTGGATATTCATCCAACATCATTTCCAGTTCATCCTTATGAATACCGTTAGTGCTGTAACCTACAATTTTATCTCTTTCCCGGTTTTGTAGAAGTGTGGATTTTAAGTCTGATTTTTCTAAATGTGAAGTATAAATAAGCGATATGTTTTCTTTTCCACCTGATACAAAAGCATAGATTTTCTGAAATATAGGCACAAATTCCTCAATAAAAACTTTACGTTTCTCATAGATGTGGGAACCGTGCGTTGCCATTAAATCTTCCCAAATTTCAAAGAGCGAATTATCATTGATATTATCGCTTTTAAGAAGTGCGTTACGTTGTTTAAGTGCGTGATTATAATGCAAAAGAGCGCTTAAATATGCCTTGTCGTATTGTGAAATAACTCCATCGAGAAATTTACGCCTTTCATCGCTGCCTTCGCTAATTAATTCATCATCTTTTGGCGAAACCAACACCAACGGAAGCAATCCGATATGATCTGAAAGTCGTTCGTATTCTTTTTTATTGCGTTTGAATTGTTTTTTTTGCCGCCGTTTCATACCGCAGTAAATTTCCTCCTCGCTGTTTCCAAGTGTGTATTTCCCTTGAATTAGAAAAAAATCGGCATTGTGATTAATATTTTGACTATCAATTACATTAGAGTGGCTTTTACAAAACGAAAGATAATAAATTGCGTCCAATAAATTGGTTTTTCCCATCCCGTTATTGCCCACAAAGCAGTTGATTTTGGAGGGAAATTCCAAATCGGCTTGGAGAACATTTTTATAATTAAGTATGGAAAGTGAATTTAGGCGCATTTCTTAAAAGTAATTTTCATACAAAAATAGAAAAAAATAGCGTATTTTTGCAATTGTAAATCACACAATTTTAAAATCATCCTGTTTATTCTATGCGTTCAAAAATTATTTTTCTTTCTATATTGACTTTCGCTATTTTTTCTTGTCAAAAAAGCGGAAAACCTGAAAATTTTGATTATGGAACTGTAAATAAAGATGTTTACAGCAATTCTTTTTTCCATTTTCAAATGAGTTTACCTGAGAGATGGAATGTTCTGTCGCAAAAAGACGCCGATGAACAACAACAAAAAGGAATGGAAGTGGTGGCTGGGAAAAGTAATGAAATGAAAAAAGCCATAAAAGTATCGGAAATCAATACAGCCAATCTTTTATCGGCATTCCAATATCCTTTTGAAGTTGCGATTGGTTTCAATCCGAGTTTAATTGTAGTGGCTGAAAAAGTGAGTCAAACTCCCTCTATAAAATCTGCAAACGATTATTTATTACAATCTCGTAAAGTGTTGGAGCAAACCTCTATTTCGTTTGACAGCATTAACAATCAACTTTTTACTGAATCAATTTCAGGTAAAATGTTTAGTAAAATGGATGTGGTGATAGATGGCGCTGAAAGTAAAGTATATCAAACCTATTACTGTGTTTTGAGTGAAGGTTTTGCGATTTCTTTTATCTTGTCGTATGTGAATGATGAACAGAAAAACATCCTGCTTAATAGCGTTAAATCAATCAAATTTAATTAATTTTCCGCTCTTCATTTTCTTTAATCAATTAATTCCGAGCTTTTTATGACTAAAAACATAAAAATTTGATATTATTCTAAACAAATTTCTTTTCTAATCGTTAGTTATTCAAATTAAAAATTAGAGAATTTTTTCTTTAATAAAAATCTGTTTTTTTATGATAAACTTTAAACCCAACGATAGAATCGTCATTATTGGCGGAGGATTTGCAGGAATTCAACTGATAAAAAAGCTAAAAAATAAACCATTGCGACTAACTTTAGTCGATAAGCAGAATTTCCATTCTTTTCAGCCACTTTTATATCAGGTTGCAAGCGCACGTGTTGAACCTGCGAGTATATCTTTTCCTTTCCGTAAATTATTTCAAGGTTATAAAAATTTTGATTATCGAATGGCAAGCGTTGAACGCATTGATAAAACGCAAAAATGTGTTGTAACAGATAACGGAAATATCAAATACGACCATTTGGTAATTGCTACGGGTTGTACTACCAATTTCTTCGGGAATGAAGATTTGAGAAAATACGCATTACCTATGAAAGAAATGTCGGAAGCAATAAATATTAGAAATAGGATTTTAATGGATTTCGAAGCGTATGCTACGGCAAGCCTGGAAGATAAAGAAAAACTGATGAACATCATAATTGTGGGCGCAGGAGCCACAGGCGTAGAGCTTTCAGGGGCTTTTGCCGAATTAAAAAATGATGTACTTCCCAAAGATTATCCAAAAGTGGATTTTTCCGGTTTAGACATTTATTTATTGGAAGGCGGACCAAATACACTTAATAATATGAGCGATGATTCAAAAAAAATGTCGCGTGAATATCTGGAAAAATTAGGAGTGAGAGTTAAAACAGGAGTTACACTTCAATCGTATGATGGTAACAACGCTGTTTTAAGTACCGGAGAAACAATTCCATGTAAAAATTTAATATGGTCGGCAGGAGTTACAGGAAATATTTTAGAAGGTGTTACCGAGAAAGAGAACATTATACGCAACAGATATATTGTAGACAGATATAATTTGGTGAAAAATACCGAAAATATTTATGCGCTTGGCGATATTGCTTATATGGAAACTCCACTTTATCCTAAAGGACATCCGCAAGTAGCAAATGTTGCGATAAATCAAGCTAAAAATTTAGCCAAAAACATAATTTATTTGTTAAAAGGAAAACCCTTAAATGCGTATGAATACAAAGACTTGGGAATGATGGCCACTATAGGAAAAAACAAAGCAGTTGTGGACTTGAAACATTTAAGCTTTCAAGGAACTTTAGCTTGGTTAACTTGGATGTTTTTACATTTAATGTTGATTTTAAGTGCACGTAACAAACTCATTATCTTTATCAACTGGGCTTGGGCTTATATCACCAAAGACACTTCCTTACGCTTAATAATTAACCCTAAAAAAAGTCGTTAATAGATAAAAATATACTTAAAATTAACTATGCCAAAGTTTTGAACTTTGGCATAGTTTGTATTTATCGCTATTATATAATCTTTTCCAATAAATCGGTTGTTTTTTTAATATCTTCAAAGGTTATATTGTAATTTACTAAATCACCTGCAATATATTGATCATAAGCTGTCATATCCACAAATCCGTGCCCGGAAAGATTAAATAATATTACTTTTGATTTTCCTTCCTCTTTCGCTTTTTGTGCTTCGCGAATAGCAGCAGCAATGGCGTGAGCCGATTCAGGTGCAGGCATAATTCCTTCCGTTTGTGCAAATAAAACTCCGGCTTCAAACGATTCTAATTGCGGTATGTCCGTTGCTTCCATTAGATTATCAATCATTAATTGACTGACAATGGTTCCTGCGCCGTGATAACGCAATCCACCTGCGTGTATGTGAGCGGGAGCAAAGGAGTGTCCAAGCGTAAACATAGGAAGTAGGGGAGTGTAGCCTGCTTCGTCTCCAAAATCGTATTGGAAAACACCTTTGGTTAATTTTGGACAAGATGAAGGTTCCGCAGCAACAAAACGTGTTTTTTTGCCTTTTTTGATGTTATGACGCATAAAAGGAAAAGAAATTCCTGAAAAATTAGAACCGCCGCCAAAACAACCAATTATTACATCGGGATATTCTCCGGTCATTTCCATTTGCTTTTCAGCTTCTAAACCAATAACAGTTTGATGCAGCGAAACGTGATTTAAAACACTTCCAAGGGTATATTTACAATTTGGAGTTTGCATAGCCAATTCGATTGCTTCCGAAATAGCTGTTCCCAAACTTCCCTGATAATGAGGATGTTCTGTGAGTACTTTTCGTCCGGCTTTGGTACTCATGCTGGGCGAAGGAATAACTTGCGCTCCCCAAGTTTCCATTAACGAGCGACGATAAGGTTTTTGTTCGTAGCTGATTTTTACCATATAAACCGCTAATTCCAACCCGAATGCCTTTGCCGCGAACGATAAAGCTGTTCCCCATTGTCCTGCACCGGTTTCAGTAGTAATGTTGGTAACGCCTTCTATTTTATTGTAATACGCCTGTGCAAGCGCTGAATTGAGTTTATGTGAACCAACCGGACTCACACTTTCATTTTTGAAATAAATATGAGCAGGCGTATCCAGCGCTTTTTCCAGATTATAAGCACGTACAAGTGGAGTAGGGCGGTAAATTAAATATTTATCCCTCACCTCTTCAGGTATATCAATCCAAGTGTCTTTTGTGTTAAATTCCTGATTACTAAGTTCTTTTGCAAATAATGGATATAAATCTTCGGCTTTCATCGGTTCTTTTGTTGCCGGATTCAACAATGGTTTTGGTAAATTTGGCATGTCTGCCAAAATATTGTACCATTGTGATGGTAGTTGGTTTTCTTCAAGGAGAAATTTCTTTCTTTTTGTCATAATGTTATATTTTAGTTAATTGTATTTGCTCTAATAAAAAACCTACTGTTTGGTGCAAACAATAGGTTTTTCGATTTATTTTTCATTTCAACAGATTATGATACAAAGTTATATTTATTTCTCAGATTATCAAAAAAATATATTAATAATTTTCAAATTATCACCAAACACAACTCTTTCGCATTGAATTATCACAATAATAAGACATACTCATAATTACTGAACTAATATTTTTAGAATTTTAGAACTATTTTTTAATCTAATATGTTTGAATGGAATAATTTTAAACGCAAAATGGCAATATGTATAAATTTATTCTTCATAAAGCAAACACACGTGGTAAAGCTGACCACGGATGGTTAAAAAGTTTTCACACATTCAGCTTCGGGCATTATTATGACCCTGAAAGAGTGAACTTTGGAGCATTGAGAGTATTAAATGATGACACGATAGAAGCCGGAATGGGATTTGATACGCATCCTCACCAGAATATGGAAATTATCAGTATTCCACTTGAAGGTGATTTGGAACACAGAGACAGTATGGGAAATGTTACTGTTATAAGAAGCGGAGATGTACAGGTAATGAGCGCCGGAACAGGAATTTATCACAGTGAATATAACTACAATAAAGATAAATCAGGGAAGTTCTTACAAATTTGGATTTATCCTAACAAGAAAAATGTTACACCGCGCTATGATCAAATTTCACTTCAAATAAAAGACAGAGAAAATAAATTACAACAGATTTTATCGCCAAACGCGGAAGATGACGGGGTATGGATATATCAGAATGCTTGGTTTTATATCGGAAATTTTCAAAAAGATTTTTCTGTTTTGTATGACATTAAATCAAAAGAAAATGGAGTGTATTTTTTTACATTAAAAGGGAGTTTTGAAATAGCAAATCAAATTCTTAACACGCGGGATGGTTTTGGAATTTGGAGTGTAGATCAGATTGAAATAAAATCATTAGAAAATAATTCTGAGATACTTCTTATGGATGTTCCAATGATTTTTTAAGATTAAGGAAATATCAGACATAATTTCCTATAATTTATATTATGTAAAGTCAGAAATATAATAAAATAAAGGAGATTAAAATATTTCTCCTCTATTTTTGTGTTGATTCAAAAACAACAAATTTACTGCCTGCTAAATCAGGTATGTAAAATTTATCATTCACATAAGTAAAATCTGCTATTGATTTTAAATCTGAATCAGTTAATACTTGTGTTATTGTTTTATTTTTCAAATTTATTCCGATGATTTCAATCGGTTCCCAATTGCTAACATACAACGTATTCGCATCTTCAGAAATTTGAATGCCGTCATACATTCCTGATTTATCAATTAATTTCTCAGGTTTGGGATTTGCCAGATCATTGATAACATATACAACGTTTTCTTCCGAAATTTTTCCGGTATTTGCAGGGTACGATGCAATATACATTTTACCACCGGCAATTAATAATCCGTTCGCTCCTACTACATTTGAAAATTTTATAAGTTTCTGTTTATCAATGTTATAAATATCTGAAATATCCAGTTTATAGATGTTTCCGGTATTGCTTACTGATGCATAAAGCGTGTTTTTTTCACCAGTCAAATCGTTTATAAAAGTATCTTCCTCAGGAAACGTAATTATCTGAGGATGAGCAGTTTTATCGTTTAAATTATATACTACTACCCTACTCATATCTGCTATAAACAAATGATTATCAGCGATGTACATTCCTTTTGGCGCATTTAAATTCCCATCGACAGGAATAAATTCACTCAAAGTATCATTTTTCAAATAAAGAATATATCCTTTACCTTCGGAATTCATTGCTTTTAATTTCTCACCACCAAAGTTAGCTATCAGAATACCTCCTTTATAAGGATAAGCGCTTTCGTCAAACTTAATTTTATCCGTAAAAACCGTTTTTTGGCGGATACTGTCTGCATTTACACTTTCGTTTGCTTTTGTGTTTTTTTGATTACAGGAAGTAAGCATTGAAATTGCTCCAAAAAATAAGAGAATTATGGATTTCATGTTGAATGATGTTTCGTTTATAAAATAACAATGAAATGCCATTAAATTGTTCATTTCAATATGTTAAATAAAAAAAAGCCAAATCCGAATGGAAATGGCTTCTATATATCTATAAATCAACGTATTATTTTTGTTTTATATCCACAATTAAATTCAGTTCATCCAATTGCGATTGGTCTATTTCAGACGGCGCATCAAGCATTACATCTCGACCGGAATTGTTTTTCGGGAAAGCAATGCAATCTCGGATACTGTCCAAACCTGCAAACATAGACACAAAACGATCCAAACCATACGCTAAACCTCCATGCGGAGGCGCTCCATACTGAAATGCACCCATTAAAAAACCAAATTGCGCCTGCGCTTTTTCAGGAGTAAAGCCAAGTAAATCAAACATTTTAGCTTGTAACTTGCTGTCGTGAATACGAATAGAACCGCCTCCAAGTTCCACGCCATTAATAACCATATCATAAGCGTTAGCACGAACAACTCCAGGATTTATATCCAACAAATGAATATCTTCCGGTTTTGGAGATGTAAACGGATGGTGCATAGCAAAAAAACGCTGCTCTTCTTCACTATATTCAAATAATGGAAAATCCATCACCCAAAGCGGTGCAAATACATTTTTATTGCGAAGTCCCAATCTTTCTCCCATNTCAAGTCGTAATTCGCAAAGNGCTTTTTGTGTCTTTGTTTTAGCTCCGGCTAAAATCAAAATTAAATCTCCTTTTTCTGCGTTGAACAAACCGGCAATCTTTTTCAAATCATCTTCTGAATAAAATTTATCAATAGAAGATTTTAATGTACCGTCTTCGTTGTNGCGGATGTAAACCAATCCCTTCGNTCCTATTTGCGGNCGTTTCACAAAATCNGTCAATTCATCTACCTGCTTGCGTGTATAGTTTGNACAACCTTTGGCACAAATACCTCCAACGTATTCTGCATCATCAAAAACGCTGAAATCNTGTCCCGAAACCGCATCTTTNAACTCTACAAATTTCATTTCAAAACGCAAATCGGGCTTATCTGAGCCGTAATATNTCATNGCATCGGCNTACGTCATACGTAAAAAAGGTTCGGTCATTTCAATCCCTTTCAACTCTTTNAAAAGATATTTTGTCATTCCTTCAAAAGTATTCAATACATCATCTTGCTCTACAAANGACATTTCGCAGTCAATNTGGGTAAATTCAGGTTGACGATCGGCACGCAAATCTTCATCGCGGAAACATTTTACAATCTGGAAATAACGNTCGAAACCGGAAACCATCAACAATTGTTTCAACGTTTGCGGCGATTGCGGAAGCGCATAAAACTGTCCCGGNTTCATTCGGGATGGAACAACAAAATCGCGCGCNCCTTCCGGAGTTGANCCAATCAANACGGGTGTTTCCACTTCTAAAAATCCAAGTTTATCCAAATAATGACGTACGGCAATGGTCATTTTATGACGAAGTTCCAAATTAGCACGCACAGCATTACGACGCAAATCTAAATATCTGAATTTCATACGGATATCATCACCTCCATCGGTATTATCCTCAATGGTAAAGGGAGGAGTTTTGGCTTCATTTAACACAGACAAACTCTCCACCAAAATTTCTATTTCACCGGTAGGAATATTGCTGTTTTTACTGCTGCGTTCGGCAACCTTTCCGGTAATTTGAATTACAAATTCACGACCAAGTTTATTTGCTTTGTCGCAAAGTTCTTCATTTGTATCCTGATTAAAAACCAATTGTGTTATGCCGTAACGGTCGCGAAGATCAACAAACGTCATTCCACCCATTTTACGAGCGCGTTGTACCCAACCTGCTAATGTTACCTCATTTCCTACATCAGATAGGCGAAGTTCGCCGCAATTTTTTGTTCTAAACATATAATATAAATTATTTTAGCGCTTTTTTATATTCTATAATCTTTAATAAATCTTTAAGTTGTTCTTCTTTATATATTTCGAGTGTTAAAGGCAGTAATTTTCCAATGGGNTNATTTTGTGTGAATTTACTTTTAATTTGTTCATCTATAGCCAAATTACTTATTGCCTCTACGTTTTTTTCCGTAAAATAAAAAGTTACTCTAAAATATTTATCCCAAACGGATAACCAAAACACTGTTTTCTTTTTGAAAATAACTTTACACAACCACGCTTTACCGTCTTTATAATAATTCCATTCGGGCGATAACTGATATTCATTTTGTACAATATCTATCAACTTTTCATAAACCGGATGTGTATTTCCCAGTATTTCCAAAAGTACTTCTTGTGTAGGAAATACGTCCACATTATTCAGCAAAGGTTTTTCCATAATTCAAAATATTTCGTTAGAGAAAATTAAATTTGAACATCCTTAATCAACACGATAATTACAAATGAGAAGATTTGTTTACAAAATCGTGAGCCGGATAAACCACTCCGCATTGTTGACGAATATTATCCATCATTTCAACTAATAATCGGCTATGATCGGAACTCCATAATTCACTGGTTGTTTTTCCTTCATATAAACATTTCGCCACTTCTTCCGCTTCAAATTCATANCCGTTTCCTTTTATATCAAAAGTAAAAAATTCTTTAGAACCATCTTGCAAGATTAATTCAATTCCATTGGGGCAAAACCACAAATGACTTAATTTTATAGTACCTTTTGTTCCGTGAATTTCGGCAGCAACATCCGGATTTGCCAGAAACGATGAATACATTACAGACAAAGTCTGATTAGGATAAGTGAAACTGTAACTACAATTTACATCCACACCTTGATTATTCAGCGTAGCCACAGCTGATAAACGTTCCGGTTTTCCTAACAGAAAAATCGACAAGAAAATATTGTAGATACCGATATCNAGAATAGTTCCTCCACATAAATCAATGTTATAATGTCTGTGTTCGGGACCATTTTCGGAACGAATGCAAAAAGTAGCGGTTAGTAATTTTATGTCGCCTATAGTACCCGCTTCAATCAGTTCTTTAACTTTAATAATATGAGGAAGAAAACGGCTCCAAAGGGCTTCCATCAAAAATANTTTTTTNTCGGCTGCCACACGAAACATTTCATTTACTTCATTTAGATTAACNCCGATGGGTTTCTCGCAAAGGACGTGTTTTCCGTTNTTCANCGCAAGTAAAGTATTTTCNAAGTGCAAATTATGGGGAGTGGCAACGTAAACCACATCTACTTCCGTATCTTTTACCAATTCCTCATACGAACCATACACCTTGTTTATGTGATAAGTTGTTGCAAATTCTTCGGCGCTTTTTTTTGTGCGTGAACCGACAGCTACCAATACACAGTTATCTGCTACCGCCAATGCTTCTGCAAATTTCCGGGCTATCCATCCTGTGCCCAGTATTCCCCATTTTATTTTTTCATTTTTTAAAATCACCTGGTATTAATCTAAAATATCTTTTTTCGTTAAAAGTATGAACTTATGCTGATTAATTACGCTTCTACTTCCGGGCTGATTTTTTTAATTAACCCTTTCAAAACATCGCCGGGACCAAGTTCTACAAATACGGTTGCACCATCGGTAACCATATTTTTCACTGTTTGTGTCCAACGCACAGGAGCTGTAAGCTGTGCAATGAGATTTTCTTTGATTTTTACCGGATCGGTTTGCGGATAAGCGTTCACATTTTGATATACCGGACAAATCGGTTCACTTACAATGGCTTTCTCAATTGCTGTTTGAAGCTCTTGTCGTGCAGGTTCCATCAACGGAGAATGAAATGCTCCGCCCACAGGAAGTTTTAATGCACGTTTTGCGCCACGTTCTTTTAATATTTCACACGCTTTGTCAATGCCTTCAATGGAGCCGGAAATAACCAATTGTCCCGGACTATTATAATTTGCAGCTACTACTACATTTTCTTTATTTACTTGTTCGCAAACTTCTTCTACGGTTTCATCATCCAATCCAAGAACGGCAGCCATAGTAGAAGGTTCCATTTCACACGCTTTTTGCATTGCCATAGCACGTGCATAAACCAGTTTTAATCCATCTTCAAAGGTAAGCGCTTTTGCTGCAACCAAAGCAGAAAATTCGCCCAAAGAATGTCCGGCAACCATTTCAGGTTTAAAATCTTCGCCTAATGCAATGGCAGAAATAACAGAATGTAAAAATACGGCAGGTTGCGTAACCTTTGTTTGACGAAGGTCTTCAGGAGTTCCTTCAAACATTAAATCGGTAATGCGAAATCCTAAAATTTCGTTTGCTTTTTCAAAATACTCTCTGGCAACGGGTGAATTGTCATATAAATCTTTTCCCATTCCTACAAATTGTGCTCCCTGACCNGGAAATACGTAAGCTTTCATTAAATTTATTTTAAATTAATATTATGAAATTCAGTATTTTACACATCAAAATAACTGAATTTTTCTGTAATTTTTCAGGACACAAAGATACAATAATAAGTTTGAAAGTTCAAATGTTTAAATGCTGCTTAATGCAGGCGAATTAAAGAGTTCAAAAGTTTTGAAGTTCAATTTTTTATCCAAATAATTTTTTTATTAAATCCGGACGGTTTATTTTGCGTAAATCATTGATTATTTGCTGCCTGTATTCTTTTTTATACCAAAAGAAAAATTTGCGTTGGGAAAGTTTTTCTTCTTTGGTTTTGGCTGTAAAAACCGGTTCAAGCGTATATGGATTATATCCTGAATAATAAATTTCAGTTGCCAAAGTCATTGGTGTGGGTGTAAAATCCTGAATTTGTTCCAATTTGAAATNCANGTTTTTTGTAATTGCGGCTAATTCNGCCATNTCTTCATTTTTACAGGCAGGATGACTTGAAATAAAATACGGAATTAATTGCTGAGTGGTTCCGTTTTCTCTGTTAATGCGATCGAAAATCTGTTTAAACTGATGAAAATAATCAAAAGAAGGTTTGCGCATTAAATTCAAAACACGGTCTGAGGTGTGTTCCGGAGCAATTTTCAGCCGTCCTGAAACATGTTTGGTAATCAATTCACGGATATATTCCTGCTGGCTTTTTTTTGTGTTTGCATCTTTTGTTTCCGCCAAAAGCATATCATAACGCACTCCGCTTCCGATGAAAGAATGTTTGATATTCGGAAGTTTATCCACAGAACGATAAATATCGGTCAAAGCCGAATGATTTATATCCAAATTCGGACAAACTTTGGGATGAATACATGAAGGACGTTTGCATTTTTCACAAATACTTAATTCTTTTCCCTGCATTTGATACATATTTGCGGAAGGACCGCCCAAATCACTCAAATTCCCTTTGAAATCGGGCAATTTGGTAATTTCCTTCACTTCATTGAGTATGGAGTCTTTGCTGCGCGAAACGATAAATTTTCCTTGATGAGCCGAGATGGTACAAAAAGCGCAACCACCAAAACAACCTCTGTGTAAATTTACCGAAAATTTAATCATTTCATACGCTGGAATTGTTTTTCCTTTGTATTTCGGATGTGGTAAACGTGTGAAAGGGAGTTTAAAGGTTTCATCCAATTCCTGTTGCAACCAAGGAGAATACATTGGATTGATTATAATGTATTTATCACCTACCCTCTGAATTAATCGTTTACCATTCATACGATTACTTTCTTCCTCTACAACACGAAAATTAGAGGTGTATTTTTTCTTATCTTTCAGGCAAATTTCGTGCGATACAAGTTCAATAGTTTCAACTTTATTTTCGGGAATTGTATTTGACAAAAAAGAAGTTTGCGGAATATCGGTGATTTCTGAAAGAGTTTTCCCTTCACGTAATTGTTTTATCAATTCACGCACCGACTTCTCTCCCATTCCATATACCAAAAAATCCGCTTTGCTATCTACTAAAATGCTTGGCATCAGTTTATCGCTCCAGTAATCGTAGTGAGTTACACGACGTAATGACGCTTCGATTCCTCCAATTACAATAGGCATGTCAGGATAAAGTTTTTTCAGGATATTGGAATAAACAACGACGGCATAATCAGGGCGTGCATGAGCGCGTGCGTCAGGCGTATAAGCATCATCGGAACGGAGGCGTTTGTTTGCGGTGTAATGATTTACCATACTGTCCATATTTCCTGCAGTTACGGCAAAAAACATGCGCGGTTTTCCTAATTTCTTAAAATCACGTAAATCATCCTGCCAGTTTGGTTGAGGAACAATTGCTACTCGTAACCCTTCCGCTTCCAACACACGTCCAATCACGGCTGAACCAAACGAAGGATGATCCACATACGCATCACCGCTGAAAAGAATTACATCCAGTTCATCCCAACCACGTAATTCTACTTCTTTTTTTGTGGTGGGAAGAAAATCTGTCAATTGATATGTTTTTGATGCGTTCATGAAGGCAAAGATACGATTTTTTGAGGAATATTGGATTTGTTAAAACTATTTCATAGATTTGTGAAAAATAAATTAAAGAACTATGGCATATCCAATTGAAAGGAAATTAGTTGTTGCTGTTTCCTCTAGTGCATTATTTAATTTAGAGAAGGAGGAGGAAATTTATGAAAAGGAAGGTTTAGAAGCATACAAAAAACACCAAATAATTAATAAAAATAAGAAACTTGAAAAAGGAATTGCTTTTCCATTTATAAAAAGGTTTTTAAATATAAACAACGTTTATGAGGAAGAAAAGCCTGTTGAAGTTGTTTTATTNTCTAAAAATAGTCCAGAAACAGGTATGAGAGTCTTCAACTCTATTAAACATTACAAATTAAATATTACTCGTGCAGCATTCACGTCTGGTGCATCTCCATATAAGTATATTCCAGCTTACAATGTTTCTCTTTTTTTGTCTACAAATCAAAACGATGTTTTAAATGCGATTAATGCCAATTTCCCCGCTGGTAGAATATTAAAAACCAAAGTAGAAGATGATGATTTAGACTTAGAATTAAGAGTTGCTTTTGACTTTGATGGTGTAATTGCTGACGATGAAGCAGAAAAAATATATCAAGATAGTAATGGTCAATTAGATATTTATTTTGATTATGAAACTCAACACAGTAACGAACCATTAAATCCAGGACCTTTAGGGGATTTTTTCAAAAAATTATCTTTTTTTCAAAAACTAGAATCAAGAAAAAAAGAATTAGATAAGAATTACAAAAAAATACTCAAAACAGCTATTATTACGGCAAGAAATGCCCCTGCTGATGAAAGAGCAATAAATACGTTAAACAGTTGGACAGTTGATATAGATGAAATGTTTTTATTAGGAGGAATAGATAAAAAAAGAATATTGGAAGTTTTCAAACCTCAATTATTTTTTGATGATCANTTAACGCATCTTGATCCCAAATTAGAAAATATACCACTTGTTCATATACCTTTTGGTATTAGAAACAAGTAAAATATGTAATATCATTATAATTAATATTGCATAAAAATTATTTCTCCTTTTTTACAGATATATCAATTCTTATGAATTAGTGTATTATTAACCAGCTTTAAAATTCTATAGCAAATTACAAGTTCGTGTCAGCCAAAGAATATGTTCATAAATATTTTTCAACTCGATTAATTATTAATTCACATTTTTCTTTAACTTTGACAAACCAAAAAACACAATATCATGGAAATATTTTCAACAATGGAACCGCTTTTGAAAACCTTTTGGTTTATAGCTATTCCAGCCACAGTTATCTTTTTGATACAAACTGTGATGACATTTATTGGAGCAAATTCGATGGATGGTATTGATGCTGATTTCGACAGTGATTTCAGTAACGNAGAAGCCCCATTCCAACTCTTTTCCCTTCGAAATTTAATCAACTTTATGCTGGGATTTGGCTGGTCTGGAATTGCATTTTATTCTACCNTAAAAAATTCCACNTTGCTTATTGCGTTTNCCGTAATTATTGGGATTTTATTCGTTTTATTATTCTTCTTAATTATCCGCCAATTATTAAAACTGGCGGAAGATAATTCTTTCGATATTCGTAAAACACTCAATAAGTCAGCCGATGTTTATCTTACCATTCCCGAAAAACGAAGTGGTAAAGGCAGAGTTATGGTGAGCGTGAATGGTTCGGTACACGAACTGGACGCAATGACCGATGGAGAAAAACTTCTATCGAACACCGCCGTAAAAATTGTAAAAATAGAAAATGACAGTATATTAATCGTAGAAAAAATTTAATTATGAGCGCATTAGCATCACCATTATTGCTTATCGTAGTAGCTGCGGTAGTAGTTTTTGTAACCATTTCGGCATTGGTTTCGCGTTATAAGCGTTGTCCTTCCGATAAGATTTTAGTTGTTTACGGACGCACCGGAGGTTCTTCCGCCAAATGTATTCACGGTGGAGGCGCATTTATTTGGCCTGTGATACAAGATTATGCTTATCTCGATTTGAAGCCGCTTTCCATCGAAGCCAATTTGACTAACGCTTTGAGCCGTCAAAATATTCGTGTGGACGTTCCAAGCCGTTTTACAATCGCTATTTCTACCGAACCCGATACTATGAATACCGCTGCGGAAAGATTATTAGGTTTAACATCGGAAAAAATTCAGGAATTGGCACAAGATATTCTTTTCGGACAGCTTCGTTTAGTAATTGCCACAATGACGATTGAAGAGATTAATTCCGACCGTGATAAATTTCTGGACAGCATCTCTAAAACAGTGGACTCCGAACTGAAAAAAGTAGGTTTACGACTTATTAACGTAAACGTAACCGATATTAGAGACGAATCCGGATATATTGTTGCTCTTGGAAAAGAAGCGGCTGCCAAAGCCATCAACGAAGCTAAAATCAGTGTGGCAGAACAAGAAAGAATCGGAGAAACCGGTAAAGCTGTGGCAGACAAAGACCGTGAAATAAACATCGCCGTAGCCAAAAAAGACGAATTTATCGGGAAAGCCGAAGCCGACCGCGATACGCGTGTAAAGACTTCTGAAGCCAATGCACAAGCNGTAAAAGGTGAGAACAATGCTAAAGTGGAAATTGCACAATCGGATGCTGCTCGCCGTCAGAAAGAAGCAGAAGCATTAAAATTAGCGGTTGCATCAGAAAAAGTTCAGGAAGCAAAAGCGCTTGAAGAAGCGTATGTGGCAGAACAATTGGCTGAAAAAGCGCGCGCAGAACGCGAACGTGCGACACAAAATGCAAACGTAGTGGTTCATGCAGAAATTGAAAAGCAAAAAGCCATCATAGAAGCACAAGCTCAAGCGGAACGTATCCGCGTGCAAGCAAAAGGAGAAGCGGACGCTATTTTTGCAAAAATGGAAGCAGAAGCAAAAGGGTTGCTTGAAATACTTAGCAAACAAGCAGAAGGTTACAAAGGCGTAGTTGCCGCTGCCGGAGGCGATCCTACAAAAGCATTTCAATTGCTGCTTATCGAAAAATTGCCTGAACTGGTTAAAACACAAGTGGAAGCCATTAAAAATCTTAAGATTGATAAAGTTACGGTTTGGGATTCGGGAAATAATGAAAACGGTAAAGGTTCCACAGCAAATTTTGTTGCCGGTTTAATGAAAAGCGTTCCACCATTGAATGAACTCTTCAATATGGCAGGATTAAAACTTCCAACCTACTTGGGTGAAGAAGCAGAAAAAGAAGAAAAGATTGAAAAAGCAGCAGAAAAAGAAGAAATAAAAAACGCAGAAAAACCACCAAAAGCTGAACCGACAGAAGTAAAACAGCCCCAAGGAGAAAAACCGGATAAAAAAGACGATAAGAAATAAGTATTTCTCTAAAAAAGAAGAATCCCGTAATTATCAAAGATTACGGGATTCTTTTATTATAATATCTAAAACACAATAATCAACTTACCAAACTAACCAATAACGCCACATTCAATACAGTTACAATTACTCCAAGCAAATAAAGAATAATTTTGGTAGCGGGACGGTTTTTGTATTTTCCCATCACTTTTTCAGAAGAAGTAAGA
Source organism: uncultured Paludibacter sp. (assembly GCA_900498215.1). Classification (GTDB taxonomy): domain Bacteria; phylum Bacteroidota; class Bacteroidia; order Bacteroidales; family Paludibacteraceae; genus UPXZ01. Next base: position 485,992 of record LR026962.1, read on the forward strand.
TGTACTTGGGAGAAAATAGTAATCGGGAGTTGAATACTTAATATCATCTGAGAAATAATTAATCCGTTGAACGGATTATTAATAAACAAAATAATTAAATAAGCAACTACTAATGAAATAATTACACCGATTCTGGAATGGTTGTCTTTAATATCGTATGGTTCTTTGTACATTCCGGCAAAAATAGTTCCGGCAGCCATTCCCGATGTAATCGTTGAAGAAATTCCGGCAAAAAGCAATGCTACTGCAAAAATTACCGAAGCGTTGCTACCCAAAAGTGGCGTAAGTAAATCTTTTGCCTGCTGGAGTTCGGAAACAGGAGTTTTGGTGTGAAAAAAAGTAGCTGCAGCTAAAATAATCATAGCGCTGTTTATTGCCCAGCCCGCTCCCATTGCAAAAAGCGTATCGAAAAATTCAAATTTCAATTGTTTTTTTATTATTTTTTCGTCTTGTAAATTCCACTGGCGGCTTTGAATTACTTCGGAGTGAAGAAATAAATTGTGAGGCATTACAACTGCTCCCAACACACTCATTATTACCAACATAGAACCTTTTGGAAAACTTGGCGTAACCCAGCCGGTAATAGCATAGTTCCAATCTATATTTACCAATGAAAGTTCATATAAAAAAGACAATCCNATAATGGAAACAAACGCAATAATCCATTTTTCAATTTTATGATAAGAATTTGTGAAAAGCATAATAAAGACAAAAAGCATTACCAATAAAGCTCCCGCGCGAATCGGAATATTGAAAAGCATATCCAATGCAATTGCCCCTCCTAAAATTTCAGCCAGCGAAGTAGAAACAGAAGCTCCCATTCCCGACACAAGTAATAATTTTGCCCAACGTGGTTTGAGATGAATGGCTGCCGCTTCCGACAAACAAAGTCCCGATGCAATTCCCAAATGTGCTACATTATGCTGTAATACTATCAGCATAACAGTAGAAAGTGTTACCATCCATAATAGTTTATATCCAAAATCGGCTCCGGCAGCCAAATTTGAAGCCCAATTTCCTGGATCGATAAATCCTACCGTAACCAAAAGTCCGGGACCGATGTACTTCAAAATATCGAGCCCTCCAAATTGAGCGTTATATCCTTTCTTATCTATATTTCTGAAAAACTTGAACATATATTACTCTATTACAAAATTAAAAAATAAACACTCTAAAACGAATTATTGTTTATTTTTGTAAAAGAATTATTAATGAAGCAATAATGAAATTTATCATCAATTAATAATCTTCAAAATAAATTGTAACTATAAATATCTGAATTTCAAATAAATTTTGGCTTAATATTTGCTATGCCTGGCACCATTAAATTACAAGTAAAAATTATTAATTAAAAAAATGTTTAATATGAAATCGCTAAAAATTACTTCTCTTTTTACACTCTTTTTTGTTTTTATTGGATTTATCGGCGCACAAACTCCATCCGACACCACTTTAGTAGTAATCAAAAC
>LR026962.1:489835-491007 GCA_900498215.1 uncultured Paludibacter sp.
TGAGGCTTTAAGCCGCATTCAGATTAACAACATTTGAATTACAGCAAAATGCCGCTCAAAGCGTCAATTTGCTTCAAAACCAGAAACAAAATGTTTTATCCCTTTTCTTTTGAAAATAAAATACAATTTACTGATATTCGTAAACTACTTACGGATAATTGTTTATGTTCCCTAGGTGAAGAAGAAGTTGAACGGATGAGTTTTTCTGCTGATTTCAATGATATTGTTCAAAAAATCAGTGAAACGGACGAAATGTATCGATTGCTTTTTTCTGAAACGGAAGAAATTCCCATCGGTAATTTTTACGATATTCGTCCTGCTCTTTCGCGTGTGCGTGTAGAAGGACTTTTTTTGGACGAAGCGGAGCTTTTTGACTTATATCGCGCCATTACTGCCGTTACAAATTTAACAGGATTTATCACTCGTCAGGAAGAAACACTTTTCCCTTACTTACATAAATCCATTGAAAATATCGGTTCTTTTACTGAAATTACCAAACGCATCGACCGTATTTTGGATAAATTCGGAAAGATAAAAGACAATGCCACGCCGGAATTAGCCCGCATCAGAAAAGAAATTCTCCACGTACAAAGCAGTATTTCGCGCACACTCACAAGCATTCTCAAACAAGCGCAAGCCGATGGTTATGTTGAAAAAGACCTCGCACCTACAATGCGTGAAGGACGTTTGGTAATTCCTGTTTCGCCTGCNTTTAAGCGTAAAATAAACGGAATTATCCACGATGAATCAGCNACCGGNAAAACTGTTTTTATTGAGCCACAGCAAGTGGTGGAAGCAAATAATCGTGTNCGNGAATTGGAAAGNGAAGAACGCCGTGAAATCATAAAAATCCTNACCGAAATNACNAANTTTNTNCGTCCGCATTTTGAAGAAATTATTTACTCACAACATTTTCTGGGAAAAATAGATTTTTTACGAGCAAAAGTTCTTTTCGCTGCTGAAATAAAAGNAATAAAGCCACAAGTAGCGGATTTTTGTCAAATCGACTGGGCAAAAGCANTTCATCCGNTACTGTTTTTAGCATTGAAAAAACAGAATAAAAANGTGGTTCCTTTAGATATACAATTGAATGAAAATCAACGAATTTTGCTCATTTCAGGACCAAATGCCGGAGGAAAATCGGTGTGTCTTAAAACGGTAGCAATGCTTCA
>LR026962.1:492494-494480 GCA_900498215.1 uncultured Paludibacter sp.
AATTGTACAAAAACCTGCTAAATTTCCTAAAACAGGTTCACCAAAATCAATAGCTATTTTAGTTAATTTTTCCAATTTGTCTTTTGTGGTTTCTAATCCTCAAGTTGCATTTACCAAGTTATTGAATGAAGCCGGATACAGCACAAATGGAGGTACAGGTTCTGCCCGCGATTACTTCAAAGATAATTCTATGGGAACTTTTAACCCTGAATTTGATGTGGTAGGACCTTATACCTTACCACAACCTTATAGTTATTATGGAGGAAATGATAGCGATGGCAGTGATAAAAATCCGGTGCAGATGGTTGTTGATGCTTGTACTTTAGCCGCACAAAACGGAGTTGATTTTTCTCAATACGATACCGATGGCGATGGTTACGTTGATAATGTTTTTGTGTATTATGCGGGCTATAATGAAGCTGAAAACGCTTCAGCTGAAACCATTTGGCCCCATCGTTGGGGAGTTTATCCCGGTTATAATTATAGTGGAACAAAAGCATCGGTTACTTTTAATGGAAAAGTAGTAGAAGATTANGCTTGTACTTCCGAATTACGAGGAAATTCAGGAAGTAATATGTGCGGAATAGGAACATTTTGCCACGAATTTGGACATGTGTTAGGATTGGTTGATTTCTATGCCACAAATGGCGCTACGCATCAAACGTTATCGTATTGGGATATAATGGACGCGGGACCTTATTTAAATGTTGGAAGAACTCCACCTTCTTATTCATCACATGAAAGGTTTTATCTGGGTTGGCTTACACCGGTTGAATTAAAAACAGCAAAAAATATAACATTAGAACCACTTAATACAAGCAATAAAGCTTATTTAATTACACAAAATGGGAATTCCAATCTAAATGGTGCAAATCCTTCTCCAACAGAATATTTTATGCTGGAAAACNGACAAAAAACAGGATGGGATNCNTANTTACCAGGNCANGGNTTNCTTATTACTCGNGTAAATTATAATGCTACTACTTGGAATGAAAACACTCCTAACAATGATCCTAATAATATGGGAGTAGATATAATGGAAGCCGATGGAATTGCTAATAATCAAACATTAGCGGGGGATCCATTTCCAGGNACTTCTAATGTAAATAAATATACACCTATACTACGTTCAGGCACGGTTTTAACAAATAAACCGCTTACATTTATACAAGAAGACAACAGTATTATTACTTTTAGATTTATGGGTGGCACAGATGCTCCTGTTATAGACACAGCAGGGAGTTTTACTCAATTTAGTACAGTTCAAGGAACGCCGTCAGACTATCAAGAAATAACAGTATCAGGTAAAAAACTTGTTTCTGATATGAATATTTCATTCCAAGTGGGGACACATTTTGAAATGAAAAAATCTACAGATTCCGAAACTAATTGGGGAAAAAGCATTACTCTTACGCAGACAGATTCTGTAGTACCTCTTACCAATATTATGGTAAGGTATAACCCTACAATTCCATCTTATCAATCAACACATGAAGATGCATTAATATTATCGTCTACATCTGCAGAAAATGTAAGGGTAACTGTTTCTGGTAAATCAATCAGACCGGTTTATGTTCAACCTCCTGTTGCAAATGAAGCAAAAAATGTTACTTATAGTAGTTTTATTGCAAATTGGGAAACGGTAATGGACGGCGATAAATCTGCTCCGGGTTATTATTTAACAGTGTATAGACTTATAAACGGAACAGATACAAGTTATGTTGAAAAAGATAAATGGATAACAGAAACATCAGATACTATTTATAATTTAGTCTCTAATTATGATTACTTCTATTATGTAAAAGCCAGTGATAAAAATATATTGTATGAATATGAGAATATTACTCTTCCATCAAATACGATTAAAGCACATACGCTTGCTTATACGTCAGACAAAGTTTTAAGAGTTGTGGTAAATCAAGCAAGCAGTTCGGTGAAAGTATTTGTTCCTTCTACGGGTTCAATCATAAATGTATTTAATGCTAT
>LR026962.1:496290-509902 GCA_900498215.1 uncultured Paludibacter sp.
CATATTAGCCCCCTAAATCCCCCAAAGGAGGACTTCTATTTTTTTATAGTTATTTTTACTTTAATTGATATAAAATAGCTTCTTGTTGCCAGTTTCTATATTTATCCAATAATTGCGATTTACTTAATTTTTCATCACCCCAAAAGAAACCGTTGTTCTCTTTCAAAAACTCGTAATTGGTTTCTATTTTTCGGAGAATTTTATCCACCTTTTGCAAAGTAGCTTTCGTGCAGCTTTTTCCGCTTAAATCATCGTGAACATCCAACACATAAGAACGAAACGATTCTAACTCGTACACTTTAAGCAGATTATCCTCACTTTTTAAACCGTTTTCCCACAATAGAATAAATTGTTTTTGCCAATGAATTATATCCTCATCCGCTTTGTTTTCCTGCAACCAATTCAATTTTTTCCGATAATATTTTAATGCGACTGCTTTTGCTGTTTTGAAAATCTCCAACACTTTTTCTTGTCCTTCGATATTCTCCAAATCCAATAAATACTGCATCAAAAAACGGCTTTCCAAACGTTCCGCCATATGAAATATCGGATTTTCCTCTCCATCGGAATTAAAATGTATGAGTGGATTGTAAGGATACATGTATCCAAAATCAAAAAAATGAACGATGTTTTTTTCATCCACTAATAAATTGGGCGAAGACAAATCACACTCGAACAATCCGTTTTTTTCCACTTCAAAGAGCGTGCTGTAAATACTTTCAAAAATAAATTCGNAAAATTTAGTAATNAATTNGCCTTCAATCCATTCGGATAAAATAATTCCCTGATTCAAACTTGCATAAACAGTATCTACAATACCTGTAAATTTTTCCGGTTCTTTTTGTTTCAACCGTTCAAAATCCCGCCTTCGTTGTATTTCATTCAAAAAAGAAGTTTGTCCGTCATCATTCAGTACTAAAATTTTCTCCCGCTTTCTTTTTAGCGTATAACACCGATTATCAATCTTTATTTTATACACATNCGCCGTTAATCCCGACGAAAATTCTTTTTCAACGTAANAAGAATTTTTATCTATTTTCAAAAGTTCATCTAACGGCAAAGGAAGATTTTGCTTCTCTCCNACCTCAATTTCCTCTCCACTTTGCAAAAATTGAANTTGGTTTATTCTCCTTTGNTGAACAAAATCCATTATTTATATTTATCAACCGCCTTTTTCAATTTTTCCATCGCTTCTACAAGAATGCTTCGGGGACAACCCACATTCAAACGTAAATGTTGCTCTCCACCGGGACCAAATGTGGTTCCTTTATTCAATCCTAACCCTGCCTTATGTACCATAAAATCTTGTAACTCATTCGTACTCATATTCATACCGGAACAATCTAACCAAATAAGGAACGATGCTTGCGGAATCATCGGTTTAATTTGAGGCACATTATTTTTCAAGAAATCAATCACATAATCTACATTTCCTTGCACATATTGCAACATTTCTCCCAACCATTCTTTTCCATTGGAATATGCCGCCTTGGCTGCAACATAAGCAAAAATATTTCCGTTAGCCAATTCCGAATTTTCAAGAAACTCACTGAAATTCTTGCGTGTTTCTTTATTTGGAATAATGTATGATGAGCTGATTAAACCCGCCATATTAAAGGTTTTACTTGGCGCCATATAGGTTACGCTGTTTTGTTCTGCTAATTCCGAGACAGATGCAAAGGGAATGTGTTTATTGTCGGGAAGAGCCATATCGGAATGAATTTCGTCCGAAACTACTAAAATTCCGTGTTTGTAACAAATTTCAGCAAGATGTTTTAAGGTTTCTTCATCCCAGGCACGTCCACCCGGATTGTGCGGGTTGCAGAGAATAAACAACCGCGTACGCCCCGTTATCTTACGTTCCAAATCATCAAAATCCATTTCGAAGCGTCCATCTACCACTTTCAACGGATTATATACAATTTTACGGTGATTTTTAGAAGGAACATTCATAAATGGCGGATAAACCGGAGGTTGTATAATAATTTCATCATTATATTGTGTAAAAGCATTTACAGCAAATGCCAGTCCGGGAACAATGCCGGGTAAAAAACCCAACCAATCTCGTTCTACTTTCCAATGATGAAGATATTCTATCCAGTTCAGGATGCTTTTAAAATAATCTTCACAAGGCATAGAATATCCTAAAATCGGATGGTTACAACGTTCATTCACAGCATCTAAGATAAACTGGGGCGTACGAAAATCCATATCAGCCACCCAAAGAGGAAGTACATCCGCAGTTCCAAAAATTTTCTCACACAATTCAATCTTTATCGCACCTGTATTGCGACGGTCAATTAATTCATCAAAATTGTATTTCATATTAGTTATTAGTTTGCAGTTATTTCAGTTAATTCCCCCTTTGAGAAGGGGGTTAGGGGGATTGAAATCACATATTTACTAAAGAATTTATTGCGTTTTCAATTTGTATTATAGCATTATCAATTTCGTATCTTACAGATTTTTCACTAACTCTTAAAACAGTATAACCTTCTTTCAATAACAATTCATCTCTGTTTATATCTTCTTGTTGTTTGTAATTATGTGAAAAACCATCAACCTCAATTATTAATTTTAATTGCCGGCAAATAAAGTCCACAATAATTTCTAATCCATCTATTTTTAGTGGATATTGTCGGTTAAATTGATAACCGGTTCCTTTTGCTTTTAATATTTTTTCCCAAAGAATAACTTCTCCTAAAGTAGAATCATTTCTTAGTTCTCTTGCAAATAATTTTAATGATTTATTATAATTGGAGTTATTTTTCACTTTTTGATTTGCTTATTTCAATCCCCCTTATTCCCCCTTCTTCAAGGGGGAATTTGGTACGTGTATAATTTATTAAAATTAATGCCTGCTTTTCTTCGAACAAATATAAGAGCTACCAGCTATAAACTTCCCTTTGTGCTTGGTAATTCGTAATTAAAAATATCGCGTTTTATTGCCATTTTAATGGCTTTGGCAAATGCTTTGAAAATGGCTTCTATTTTATGGTGTTCATTGTCGCCTGCTACTTTGATGGTTAGATTCATTTTTGCGGCATCGCTCAACGATTTGAAGAAATGAAGAAACATTTCGGTAGGAAAATCGCCAACATAATCGCGCTTAAACTCTGCATTAAATACCAACCACGGACGACCTCCAAAATCCAACGCTATCACACACAAACAATCATCCATAGGCAATGCAAAGCCGTAGCGTTCAATGCCGCGTTTGCTGCCTAACGCTTGATAAATAGCTTCTCCCAAAGCAATGGCAGTATCTTCTATGGTGTGATGTTCGTCCACTTCCAAATCGCCTTTTACTTTTACCGTTAAATCGCAGCCCGAATGACGTCCGATTTGATCTAACATGTGGTCAAAAAAGCGTAATCCCGTGCTTACATTCGATTTGCCCGAGCCGTCCAAATTCAGTTCTACAAACACATCGGTCTCGTTGGTTTTTCTATGCACGGTCGCTTTTCTTTCCCCCGCGAAAAGGAATTCGGAAATTTTATTCCAATCGGTAGTTTGAAGAGCGCAAACATCATTCAAACCGTTTTCTATTAAAATATTTTCATCGGAATTTAAAAAGATAGCTCTACAACCCAAGTTTTTTGCCAATTTTACATCTGTAATCCTATCGCCGATTACAAAAGAATTTTTCAAATCATATTCATCGGTAAAAAACTCGGTCAGCATAGCCGTACCGGGTTTACGTGTGGGAAGCGGATTATCTTCGGTAGAAACATCAATAAATATCTTATCGAATTCAATCCCTTCGTTTTTAAGCGTTTGCAGCAGTTTGCTTTGTACCACATCAAAATGTTCCTGCGGATAAACATCTGTTCCCAAACCGTCCTGATTGGTAACCATAACCAGCTCAAAATCGGTTTTTTGTGTAATGAAATACAGGTTGCGAAGTACAAACGGAAGAAACTCCAACTGTTCCAATGTGTCTATCTGATAAGTTGCAGGAGGTTCTGCAATTAATGTTCCGTCTCGGTCGATGAAGAGGATTTTTTTGGCGGATGTAGGCATATTTCTCAAAATTTAGCATTCTGACACAAAGATACAATTTTCCTTTCAGAGAAATAAATTATAAAAGAAGAAAAATTGTGGAATAAAAAAAGCGGAATACATCCGCCTTCATTTCAAGAACTCATCTTAAATTTTCAACCATTTCCCGCTGACGCTTTGAATGATATTTGGCTTATTTTTTTATTTCTGATGGACGATGCCGCTCAAAGTGTCAATACCCAATTAGAGATAAAATAAGTCAGAATGATTTTTAATTTTGACTAATCGCACTTCGGATTTTATGCCAAAAATGCTGCCGCCTGCGAAAAAACCCGAAGAAAAGCATCGTTTACCGCTTGAGAATCAATATTTTTGCCTACAGGGAATGGATTTTCGTGCGTGTATGAAAATGAGAAATCCATTAATTTGGTATTTGCTTCGGTAATATCCTTTCCCAATGCTTCCTGTACGCCAATGTAAGGAATTACAACATCCTGTTTAAGTAAAATACCTTTAATCCTGTCGGATTTTTGATGGAAAAACGAAGTACGTTTCTCCAAATCCCGTTCAGGTGAAATCATACTGTAAAATGAATCGAAAATTTTATCCCTGTTCCAATTCAAATTTGTATCTGTATCGAAAGAAAAAATAAAATAACGATGTAAATTTTCGTACGCATTCTTATCCATAATACTTCTTGAAACCCCGTACATTTTACTAAAAATGCTTCCGCCACAAAACATAAAGAGTTTCGAATCGGAAAAAAGATGATTCAAATCGGTCATCAGCGTAATTTGAGCCAGAAAAGCGCCAATTGAATACGAAAAAATATCCAGTTGTGTATTTTCTTTAAAAAAGGGATGTTTCCCTGCTTTGATTTCTTCAAACAGTTGTATTAAATCAAATAAACTTTGCCTGCCCGAAGTGTAAAACAAAAACGGATTTTCGCTTAATCGCTCGCTTAAAATTACATTTGCATAACTTATGGAACGGTCGTTACTGTTTCGCTGGCGACGTAAATGGAGAATATTCTGCAACGCACGGGGATTAGACCATGATTTTGGAGAACGGTTGATATGAAAAGCAATGGGAAAAAGTATCACGGGTTTTCCGGTGGCAACACACAGATATTCCGCCCACGTCAGGTATTTATTCCAACTCCGTTCATTTAATCCATGAAGAAGTAAAATCGCCTTGTCCGAACGACGTTTTTTTGCCGGAATAAACACAGGATAAGAAAAAGACAAATTCTCATTTATTTCTTCATCGGTTTCACTTATAACGGTGTTATTTACCGACATTAACGAGCTCTTAAACGTGAAAAAACGGATATCGACATCAGAATCTTCCAGATGCGTGGAAACGCCTAATTGAAATACTGAATTGAGTTTTGTAAAACGTTGTGAATAGTTCAGGTTCATATTTATTAAAAATTATATCATTTAATTTATTATTCGCTTAATAATTAACATCTTATATGTTTCGGTATGCCGCGCCTGCTATTTGCGGTATATAAAATAACTACAAATGCTACGGCACTCTGCGCCTTTCAGGTGCAGCGCACCCAAATCTTTGTAGTAAAAAGTTCCAATTTAGAACCTGAAATACAGAGCATCGAAACATTAATATTCAAAATTCTGACACAAAGAAACAACGCTTGCTTTTCAAGTGCAAAAAATAGGGAAGTCCGCCTTTTAAGCGGGACAAAAAAGAGAAATATGGGGTGAAAAATGAAATAGAGGGGTAAAAAAATCATCAACAAAAAAAATAAAGCATTGCTTTTTTATCCTTAAAAATGTACTTTTGTAGTCGATATAATTAAAACGATGAATTCCAAAATTCCGGCATATTTATACGAAAAAAGCAATATTATCCGTCTGATATTGTTCACATCGGTATTCGCTTTGTTGTTTATCAATATTTTTCAGCCGTTCGGCTCACGCACGTGGTATCCGAATGTGTCCGACTTCAAGTATTTTGTCTTCTCCAGTTTGATTATTCTTACCGGAATGTTGGTGGTAGTTATCAGCCGTATGATAATGTATTACCACACAAAGAAACATTCCATTGCTTATTGGCAATTTATTCTGTGGATTTTTGCCGAAGTTTTTACTATGTCGCTATTTTATTCCTTATTTTCCAAATTTATTCCCAAAGAAGGAATGAACCGCGATTTTATGGATATTATGCATCAAAGCGCCATTAACACCAGTTTGGTTTTACTGCTTCCCTACTCTATTTTATGGCTTTATTTTTCGTGGCGCGAAAAAAACGCTATGTTGCAAAATATTGAACAAAAAGAAACCACTCCCGACACACAAACCAAAAACCTGATTCCATTTCTTGATGAAAAAGGGGAACTGAAAATATCGGTTATGCTCGAAAATCTGCTCTATATCGATTCCGCCGATAATTACGCCACCATTCACTATTTGAACAAATCGAAAATTTCGCACTATTTGATACGCAATTCACTTAAATGGATGGAAGAAAACATTGTAAAAGAAACTCCGCTGGTGCGCTGCCACCGTTCTTATATTGTAAATTTAGACCAGGTAAAGGTTTTGCGTAAAACCAAAACAGGCATTTTTCTCGAACTCGATGCCGAAAATACGCCCGATATTCCCGTTTCAAAAACCTATTACGAACGGTTTATGAGCAAATTCTCCCAATATTCAGTGTAAGAAAGCGCATACATTTACCATTTGTTCTCCTTCTAAAGCATCTGCGAATACAAATTTTGCTAAAGTTATTCAAACCACCCCGCTCCTCTTTCTGCCAATCTGTCAGTTGTTATTATTTCCCCATTTTTTGTTAAAATAAGCCAAATTTTACCGAGAGCAACGTGTGTTCCGTTTTTTGAAAACATAAACAATTGATTTTATGCTGATTAAAAAAGTTGCACATACTGGCGGAGATGTACGAAAGCCACTCATACAGAGTTGAACGTACCGGCGGAGATGTGCGAAAGCCACTCATACGGAGTTGATCATACCGGCGGAGATGTGCGAAAGCCACTCATACGGAGTTGAACATACCGGCGGAGATGTGCGAAAGCCATTCATACAGAGTTGAACATACCGGCGGAGATGTGCGAAGGGTACTCATACTGAGTTGAACATACCGGCGGAGATGTACGACGGGGTGTGCAACTTTTTCTTACAGTATATTTTTCTGTCATTTTGACACGTTTTACCGTGTTATTTTCCTTTATTCAACTGCTTTTGGTACTGACAAACTTTGCCAAAGTTATTAAACATTAAGAACATTTTTTTGCTTTGAAAGCAACTCACGGATATATATTCCCGAAAGTGGATACGGTATCAGTGAATGATTTGGCACAGATTACAAATTTTCGCAAGCGAAGGGAAAAAAGATCGTTATACTTTGTTAAGTGAAAAAACTTTAATAACTTTACGACAATATTTTGCTGAATATAAACCCAATGAGTGGTTGTTCGAGGGCGAAGAAGGCGGGCAATATTCCACAGGTAGTATATACGGTATTTTAAAAAAAGCACTNCACAACGCTAAAATAAATAAGAAAGTTAGTATTCACAGTTTGCGCCACAGTTTTGCAACTCATTTATTAGAAGCCGGAACAGATTTAAGATATATACCGAGTTTACTGGGACATTCGAGCAGTAAAACCACGGAGATTTATACTCATATCACAACAAAAGGTTTTGACCAGATAAAGAATCCGTTGGATAAATTAGATATTTGAAGTACACATCAACAGAATTAACATTTTTATACAAGTTGTATATATGCGACAATTAATTTCGATATTATTTTCAGCGTTTATAATCAAACTGCTGGTTTACAGTAAATTAAACAAAAACAAATAAATAGCTATATGCGAAATATGTGCGACAGAGTCGCACATATACGCATGTTATAGCCAATTTTAGGACGACACAACAATACGAATGGACTCGACAGAAAAAGGAAATATTGGAGAAGAATTTGTAAACGAAATTGCTTACAGCTCTTTTCTTGATTATTGGTGTTATCCAAGTCCAGAAGACGAATACGGAGACAAAAAAGAAATTTGCGATTTACTAATTTTATTCGGTGATACCTTGATAATAGTCTCCGTAAAAAATTATGAGTTCAAGGACTTTTATTCGAGATATTTCAGACGAACAATCGACAAAGCTGTAAAGCAAATCTATGGTGCTGAAAGAAAGCTTTTAAACAAGGAAAGAGACATTTTTATAAAACATCCCAAACGTGAAATTGAGAGATTTCCGAAAGAAAAGGTTGCAAATATTCATCGAGTAATAATTAATCTCGGAGAAGGGGTTCGATTTTATCCTTTCAACAAAGCAACTAAGGATGACAAATTCATTACGCTTTTAGATAAAGAAGCTTTTCAGACAATAGTTCGTGAACTGGACACAATCCCAGATTTTATAGAGTATTTAAGGAAAAGAGAAGAATTATTTGCGGACAAAACAGTCACTATACTGCCAGGAGACGAAGATGACTTTCCTGTAGACACAGCAAAACAGTTTTTTGAATACGCAGAACAGAATTTCAATCCTAATGAAAAACAAAGCATATTAGTTTCGGGAACTGAACACGACATTTTAGCAAGTTACTTAATGAACGAACGTTCTTTTCCAGAGTACATTCAATCAAAAGAATATAACGGAATGTTTGTTCAACTTGACGGTAATTGGACAGACTATAACCAAAGAAATCAAGTAAAGGCCAAAAGAGATTTAGACAAAAACAGCTACTTTCTTGACGAGCTTGTAAAAAGAGAAGTTCTCACTAATCACAATGATAATTCAGTTGAATTAGCCACAGCAATTTTGTCATTTAATCGATTTAATCGCAGAGTTATTTCAAACAACTTTTTGCAATTCTATGATGCATATAAAGATGCAAAAGGAAACTTCCTAGCAAGAAGGTACGCTGACTTTGATGGAGTTGGAATTGTGTTTGCGTTTTATCCAATGGAAATGCCACAGGAAATGGTAAATACTTTACTTGAAATTGCTTTAGACAGCTTTTGTGTTTATTCAAACTATAAAAGCAAAACAATGATATTAATTGCAACAACAAATGAGTTCAAGCAATTCAAAATGGGACTAATGAAAAATATTGTTCCTTTTCCTAAAGAACAAGAAGAACAAATCAGAAAGGACGTTGAATTACTTGGGTGGTTTAAAAATCATCAAGAATTTAATGTAACCGAAAAAGAATACCCTGATGAAGAATAGAAAAACTGGCTATAACAGGCGTTTGGCTCAATGGCGGGTGACGTGGTTAATTGAACATTCTACCTCGCATCACCTTTTGTGGTGTATTGACAGTTTTATGCTCCGAAATCCGCCACTGCGCCAAGCGCCAAAACGTTGGCAACCATATAAAGAACACAAGCAGAAAATGAAAAAATTGATTATTTCCATATTAACAATACTTTTTTTAAGCTTAAATCTTAATGGACAAACTCGAACTATTACAGGTAGAGTAATTACGGAAGATTTAGAACCTATTCCAATGTTAGATATTAGAAACTTAAATACTATTATTGGGAAAACAGATATTGATGGACGATTTAAAATTGTCGTGCCAGAAAATATTGATAAACTTTTGTTTACCTGCGTAGGAATGGAACCGGCTGAAATTAAATTGAAAAAAGATTGTGATACAATTCAACTTATAATGATGTATTTCGCTCATTATGATTTTATGTCTTCGGGAAAAATTGACAAATTGCGTAAAAAAAGATTTGACAAATTATCAACTATTTATTCTGATGCAATAAAAAAAGGACTATTCGAAAAGAACGATATTTGTTACGATAGAGATTTTGAAGCACACAAACCTGATTTAGATAGTATTAGCAAAAAATTAAAAGAAAAAAGAAAAGCGAACGAAAATAATTTCAAAGATTTAAGAATAGGTGATATTGTGAAAATTCCGTTTGGAATAGATAAATCAGAAAACAGAATAAGTGCTCAATATTCCCCGTGTTTAGATTGTACAGAAAAGGATTACGATTATGTAATTAAGGGCGAAATAATTAAAAAACATACGAAAAATTTGACACTTGAAATTAAAATTACAGAAATGCCTCATTATGATTATTTAAATTATAACGGACAAATATTAAAAATTGGCAGTGATTTTAAATACAAAATGAAGTTTTTTGAAGTAATAACTGAAAAATAAAAATACGGTTGCCAACACAGGTTACCTGCATTGGCGGAGTAAATCTGTATTCACAATGTCGGCTTTCCGCTCGCACTTTTCAGTCGTTCCGACAGAAAAGCTCCCGCAAATCCGCCATTGCAGGTAGCCCTCACCGTTAGCGGTAAGTGTAAAAAACAACAGTGATTTATGGATGCCATAATTAAAATATTTGAAAGATTATTAATTGACAAGTCAAAAAACCTTGGACAAAAATCTTGGAGATTATTATTAGTTTTATCTATTTTGCTCACTACTGATTATTTTACAAATTTTACACATCATATTTATGTCTCAAATAAATTAGAGACGTTAGAAAAAATTTCATCGCTAAAAAAAGAATATCAAAACGATAGCGTATTCTTATTACAATTAAACTCAATCGAATTAAAATATAAAGAAAGTAAACATTATTACTACTATGTAAATTATTATTATTTACGTTTTCTGAATTTCTCAAAAAGTCTTTTTAAATCTGAAACTAAAGAAATAACTAAAGCCGAAATTAAGAAAGATACTGTTATAACAAATAAGCCCATACGTTCAAGTCTTTGGATGTTTATAAGTTCAAATTTATTTTTTATAATACTTACCGTAATTATATTATTTCTACCGCTTTTCAGTAAGGAAATGAGAAAAAAAGAAAGTATTCTTGGATTATTTATATTTCTAATTATTTTCGCATTAATTATGTCATTTACGACTTGGACTTCATACAAAATTCCAATTATATATGATACACCGAAATATAACTATATTTTAAACTTTATTATACATATTACCTTTATAGTATTATTTTCAATTAGTGTTGGAAAATTTGCAGAAAAACAAACGAAAAAAGAAACACCTAACCGCTAACACAGGCTATCTGCATTTGCGGGGTCGAAAAAATTGCACTTTGTCTGCGTTCCGTGCGGGCTTTTCCGTCTTTCGACAGAAAAGCTCACGCAACTCCGCAAAATGCAGTTAGCCCACTCCGTTGGCTACAATTTTCAGAATGCGATGCATTATGAAAATTGTGTTTGCAGCTTATACACAGAAAGAAAAACAAAATCTATTAATAACTGATTTTGAATCAATTACAAGCAACTCTCCTATTCGCTGACTTTTAAAATAGATTTGACTTAGACTTTTATAAACACCTCTCCCCCTCGTTTGCAACGAGGAGTTAATGGTAAAGCGTTTGTAACGCAACATAACCAAAATTGCAGAGCATCGGATGCGATTGACCAAATTTCTTACAGCGCATTGAACAAACTTTCGCTGCAAGAAAAAAGGACTGCAGACATCACAACGATTAGCGAAATTTGGCACCTCAAAAAATACTCCCTTTTTTACAAATAAATTTGCAAAAACCGTTTTTTTTCAGGAACTTTACGCCTAAGGCGCACAAGCTGTCAATCGCATCCGTTAGCACACATATTATGAAAGCAGTTATCTACATATTAGCCATTCTTTTTCCTGCCCTCACCTTTGGACAAGACACTAAGGAAATTGAGCCAATTATTGGTAAATCGTTCAAAATTACAATTGAAGAACAGAAAGATTGGGAAAGAGCTTGGAAACTTCTAAATGAGATTAATGATTTTACGGCCAATTATGACAGCATATCGGAAAAAGACAGAAATTTAATTGATAAATTGGAGATTGGAGAAGGACCAATCGCAGAATGGGGAGACACATGGAATTCAGTAGCGTACCCATATAAATTGACTGTTTCTTCAGAATTAAAAGGAGATAATCAAGTAAATTACAAAAAAGAAAATTTAAGCGATAACAATTTATTGACAGCATGGATTCCAGAAAATACTAATTCTGGGATAGGAGAAAAAATTAATTTTTATTTTAAAACTAATAATCCAAGAGTGAACACAATTACGATTTTTAATGGCTACATGAAAAATCAAAAACTCTGGATTGAGAATTCTCGAGTTAAGACAATTAAAATATCGGTTAATGGTGCTGATTTTGCAATTCTCAGATTGCAAGATTCTCCAACGAGCCAATCGTTCCATTTTAAACCGTTACAAAATAAAGACAAGGATTTAATAATTACCTTAGAAATTACGGAGATTTATAACGGTAAAAAATGGAATGACACAGCAATAAGTGAAATAACTTTTGATGGACTTGATGTATTCTAGCAACCCAAAAATAAGTGTGCTAACAAATTGTAATATGGCAGGCGGGGGTTTTAGCGGTCTGACAAGTCAGACCTCGTGCCTACTTCCCTGCGGGTCTGACAGGATTTCTCTTCGAAATCCCGCCCGACCACATACAAGTAACCGATGCTATTGACCAAATTTCTTACAGCACATTAAACATACTTACGCTGCAAGAAAAAAGGACTGCAGACATCACGACGATTAGCGAAATTTGGTACCTGAAAAAATACTCCCTTTTTTACAAATAAATTTGCAAAAACCGTTTTTTTTCAGGAACTTCGTCAATCGCATCCGTTAGCTGCAACTTTAGACACTACAACAGAAATATGATAAAGACCATTTATATTTTAACTTTGACTTTGCTCATTAGTGCTTGCGGACAGACAAATTTGAAGTCCGACAAACAGGAAAAAAGTGAGCAAACCCTTAAAACAATAGACACGACCAAAACAAACCAAGCGACAGAAAAACTAAACAAACTTGACAGCATAGAGAAAGCAAACAATGAAAGTATTATTGCTTCTGGCGACAACATCACAAAAGCATTTGTTTTTCTAAAGGATGGTGACAGCACAATAAATTTGACCGCAAACATCAGACAAGACCATAGAATATTTGGTTACGCCAAACCCGACGTCAAATCAGAACGACTTTTACTTTTATCTGTATTTACAAATGACGTTGAAAATAATCCATTCGGTTGTAGGCTTGGTGCATATTACGACACAGGAGGAATAAATGAATTGACTTTGAAATATAACTCGACCACAGGAAACTTTGTTAAAGCAACGGCAATTGACAAGGCAAACAACTTGACGACTATTTATTTTGAAAAGAAATGGATAGAATTCGAGTAAGGACGACAGAAATAAAAGCAGCAGCCAATCGAGTAGATGGTCGGTGAGCTAAGCTCACCGATGCACCTCTCACACCACCGTGCGTACGGGTCTCGTACACGGCGGTTCGTCAAGACGAGGAAAAATTTTCAGGTAGTGTTCAAGAAAAGAAACGTAACCTCTTTTTCGTAAGCGGTTCAGGGTAATGGTAGTCACCAGAATTGGGCTTTGAGCAATCGCCCATCCCCCTTTTCGGGTTCTGCTCCAAGCGTAAGCGTCATCAGGTTTCACACCCATCCGTATCAGATCCTCTCCCCCTCGTTTGCAACGAGGAGTTAATGGTAAAGCGTTTGTAACGCAACATAACTAAATTTAGCGCTTTTAACGCCAATATGCTATTATA